>JABDKS010000553.1 GCA_013002105.1 Pirellulaceae bacterium
TGGGTCTTCTCGCGGTAATAGGGTGCCAGTTCTTCCATGACGGGCCCCAGTTGCGCTGATTCTTCACCGACTTTGACCGCGTTGATCATCATCGATGTGAACAGACCCGATTCCTCTAGTCCATCGGCCAGTGCACGACCGGCGGCCATGCGATTACGGGCATGCTCGATGGCATCGCGATAGGGTGGTTGGCCCTTGAACACGTCGGCGACCGTGTTCATGGTTTCCAGCATGGGCACGCCGCTGCGAAGCAGGAGTGCCAAGTTGGAGGCAAAGCGATACATCGAAGCTTGGATGACCAGGTCGCCGACAACGGGTATCGCGACCATGATACTGATCATTCGCCGCATGCCAGGTTCGGTTTTCATCCAGCGTCGAAAGAAGAATGCGAACAAGCCAACCGCGACAATGCCGTACATTCCGTACGCAGCCACGTAATCGCTGCAGTCGAGTACGAACACGGTGATGCTGGGCAACTCAGCGCCCATCTCGTTAAACATATTGCCGAATGTTGGAACCACGAACCACAGCATGACTAGCAGGACCAAAACGGCCACAAATACCAGCACGCATGGATAGATCATCGATCCAATGAATTTGCTGCGTGTTTCGGCCGCTTCGCGAATTTGGCGGTTGAGGTCGACGAGCACTTCGTCCAATTTACCGGTCGCTTCGCCCGTTGCGATCATGGCGACCCAGTGCAGGGGAAACATGTCGCCCGCAGAATCTTCGATTGCGACGTGCAAACTGACCCCGGAAGCGACGCGCTCGCCGGCTTCCTCCATTTTCTCTTGCAACAGCGTGCTCTGATTCTGCTCGGCTGCCATTTTCAGGGCGCGCAGCATCGGAGTTCCGGACGCTAACAGCGATCCGAACTGTTGAAAAAAGGTCATCTTGTCGTCCAACGTCACACGACGATGGCGCTTAGATGCGACACGTGCTCGTGCGAGGAACCAGGATTCAAGAGACATAAGATAAAAGGGTGCTGGAGGTTGGTAGGGTTGGAGTGGACTGGGTGATGAACTGCGTCACCTGGATTGGATGGTTTAGTGGTCGACACAAATGCTCAAGGCTTCTTCGAGACTGGTATCGCCTGTAACGACGCGTGCCAATGCGCTTTGTGCCAGCAGGCTCATGCCGTCGGCGACGGCTGCTTTCTGCATATCGCCGACCGAGGCGCGAGCTTGGATCATGTCGCGCAGCACTTGGTTGATTCGAATAATCTCGAATACAGCCAATCGCCCTCGGTATCCCGTGTCGCGGCAGCGACTGCAACCATTAGCGCGGAACGCAACCGTTTCGGCGGGAATGTTGTATCGGTCGATGGATTCTTGATCCAACTGGTACGGCTCTTTGCATTCGTCACACAGGCGGCGTAGCAATCGCTGGGCAACCAAGAGTCGAATGGTGCTGGAGAGCAAGAAAGGCTCGATCCCCATATCCATCAGCCGAGTTACGCTGCTGAGTGCGTCGTTTGTGTGCAAAGTGGAGAATACGAAGTGACCGGTCAGGGCAGCACGCATGCAGATGTCGGCCGTCTCATTGTCTCGAACTTCCCCCACCATGATGACGTCGGGGTCTTGTCGCAAAAACGATCGCAAGGCGCTGGAGAACGTCAGTCCGACCTTGTTTCGCGTCTGCACCTGATTGATGCCACTGAATTTGAATTCGACCGGGTCTTCGACCGTGCAAATATTGGTCTCGTTGTCGTTGAGTGCATTCAGGCAGGAGTAAAGGGTCGTACTCTTTCCGCTACCGGTTGGGCCGGTGACCAACATCAGTCCGTGTGGGCTGCGAATCGCTTCGGTCAAGTCACGGTATTGACGTTCGTCCAGTCCCAGCATGCCCAGGTTGTGGGGTAGTGAGTCTTTATCCAAGACCCGCATCACGACCTTCTCGCCAAAGACGGTCGGACAGGTATTGACCCGCATGTCGACACGGTGATCGCCACTGCGAAGACCGATTGCACCATCTTGTGGCAATCGCTTTTCGGCGATGTCCATTTTGCTGAGCACTTTTAGACGACTGATTACTGCATTGAGCAGCTGCATCGGCGGCGGATTGATTTCGGCCAGCACGCCATCGACGCGCAGCCGGACGCGACATGCGTCTTCGTACGGCTCGATGTGAATATCGCTGGCACCGGTTTGCAATGCCTGCTCAAAAATTCCGTTGACGTAACGGATAATTCGTCCATCGCGTCCCGGCGGAGGCGCTTGGTCCAAGTGAACGATTTCACCGGCTTCTTGCGAATCTTCGTCGTCGATATCTTCGGCTTCATCCACTTCTTCGAAGTTGGCCGATGTCGTCGACGAGATCGCATCGGACCACGACCCTTCTTCGTACAAAACATTTAACAGTCGTTCGATCACCGATAGTGGCGCGAACAGCGGTCGCATTTGACGACCAGTCAGCAGTTTGACTTCGTCGGCCAATAGCAGTGAGTCGGGTGAGAATACGGCGACTTCGAGTGTCGAGCCATCGTCGCTGAGTGGTGCGATCAGGTGATCACGGCATAATCGACTGGGCAGGACGCTGGCGATTTCCGGGGCGACCGGTGGTGGACTATCCGCCGGCGGATCGAATACCGGCATTAAGTAGTGACCTGCATAGGCGGCCGCTATCTGACGCTCGTCGGCGAGACCGCAGCGAATGATCGATTCCTCGATCGTCACATCGTCTTTCATCGGCGAATTCCACAGCTCGACCAATTGCTCTGGGTCGAGCTGGTTGATCGTGTTGAGAAGACGGATGATCAGAGGCTGGTGATCACGGCCGTTTTTGATAGCTGGAAGCGTATTTGCCATGGTACGTTCTTTGGCTTTTTTAAAAACAAAATGTGTATTGCGGATTCGCCGTTACGCTTGGGGAGCGACGCCGGGTAAATCGATTGGCGGCGGCGGTGGTATCTTGGATGTTTCGCCGGGCGTCTCCACCGTGACGGGTGTGGTGGAGTCAACCGATGGGGGAGTGCTTGGGGCGGTAGTCTTGGTGCCGTGTGTTTGCGATCCAAACGGTTTTGGACGCAGCGTGACGAAAGTTTCCTCGCTGCGAACGACCAGGTGATCGTTGCTAACCGAAACGATTTCGCATCTCAGTTGTTTGGAGTCACTCGTAAACACCACGTCTCCGGGTAGTCGCGGTTTTCCATTGACGACCGCCCACTGTTTGCCGCCAAAGGACGCGATGCCAGAGATGCGAAGTCCGGTCTCGATGTCATTTGGATCGGGTCCAGCGGGTTTGGTCGACTCGACCAACCTGCCAGTTTCCGGTTCGACTTCCATTGATTCGTCCGCAACCAGCACGGCGCGAAACGGATCAGTCAGATCGGTCGGCTCTGGCGGTGGTTCGATATCGGATACCTTCCAACGAACCGCCTTGGCATTGACCAAGTCGTCGCCCAGATCCAGTGGGCTGGCCGGCGGCCAGCCAAGGTAGAGTGCAAGGCCGAGTACAATTGCAGGGGGGCCGAAGCGTTCAATAGTCGGGTTCATGCTTGGTCCCTCAAAACGCGAAGCGATAATTGCATCGTTGGTGTCGACTGGTTGCGCTCCGGCGGCGTCACGACGATGTTCTCGACGCGAATCAGGTATTGGCCCGATTCGAGTGCGTGCAGCAGTGCGGTCAAATCCTGAAAGGACCCGCTGACGTCGATATTGACGCGGACGGTTTTGATCGGACCCAGTCGCGTCGGTGCTTCGGCATCGATTCGCTGCAGGTCGACGGATTGCTGACGGACCAAGTCGATCAAGTGCGACGTGACCACGTCATTGCTGTCGCCTCGCATGATGCCTGGTTCAACATTTTCCAGGTGTGATCGAAGCAACACGACTTCTTCGGCGGTTTTGGACGTGCCTCGGATCTGTTCCAGTTCGCGTTTGCTCTGTTTGATCCTGCCGTGCAACGGTTCGCTGATGGCAAAAAACATCACCACCAGCGTGACGCCGGCGACGGCGACGCGCATGCGAAACGGATCCCGCAATTGCGTTGTGATTTGTTCCAGTTCGGATCGCCAATCTTTTTTGTCAGTCATTGGATGTCGCGAAGTCCTTGCAGCACTGGGATGGTGCTAATCGGATTACAGCGCCCCCTTGGAATCATTGGTCAGGATGATGGAGAACTCGGCACCGGCGACACCGGTTTCGCTGGAGCGTGTACGACGGATGTCACTCAGTTCGACACTACCGAAGTGACTTGACACGCTGGTGATGCGGTGAATCGAATCGGCCAATGTGTCCAACGACGATGGCATCGCACCGTCGTCGTCCAGTGCCGTTTCGGCTTGGAGAACCAAGGTGGTTGGAGACACCTTGACTTGCTTTTTGCGTTTCGTGGTCATCGCAGCGGTCCCTCGGATCCCCGTCAGTCGCATGCCCTGGGGCATGACGTGGGCGATATCGCCAAGCAGGGTGCTCCAATGCACACGCTTATCCAGGAACTGACTCAGGGCTGCCGCTCGAGCATTCAGCTGGTCTTTTTCCGGTTTTGGATTGGCACCGTCAGCGACCATCATTGGCGCGCTCGCCAGAACGGCCACTTTCTGATCGTCCAATGCCCCCAGTCGCAGCCACATCACAGTGGCCAAGGCACACGCGGTCGCGGCGTAGACAAGGATTTCCTTGTACGGAACCACACGCCGCAGTTGGAGTGGATCGCGATGTTGACGGACGAAGTCGAATCCGTCGTCGTCATCGTTCAGGAATTTGTCGACCAAACCCTGTGCGACATCTTGTGCCGCAAGCGTGGGTGTTTCGACCCAACGAAAGTCGCTATGTAAATTTGCTTCGAGCCATTGTTGATCGATCAACGCGTGCAATTCACGTCGGCCGTGGATGACAACGTTGTCGGGAGTGCGATCGACTCCGCAAGCGGTACCGGCGGCTTCCAAAGATCGGATGGCTGATACGATGCCGGTCGCTTCGTCGCCATGAGGCAACGGCAGGTTCTGCCAGTAGATTGGACGTGTACCACGGCTCATCACCGCCAGTAAATTCTGCTCGCCCAGCATCACGCGTGTGGTCAGACTACTACGACGGTCACGGCCTTCGCACTCTGGCGCGATGCTGATCAGGCAAGCTGCGGCCGGTTCGAGACGTTGCAGTAGGTGGCCAGTTGCAGCCACGCACTCGCGAATCCTCTCGATCCGGTCGATCGGTGCGGCAACAATGCCGGCGACCGAACGACGATCGGGTTGCCAATTGATGACATCGATCGCCATTTGGTCCAAACGCGTCGCACTGCTACGTAAAGATTCACGCAACAGCACACGGGGCGACGCGTTCGCAGCACCCGACGCAGTCGGACGTGTTGCGAAATAGCATTCGTCGGTTGGGATGGCCGCGACAAGCGGCAAGGGGGTGGAACCAGCACCCAATGCGCCCAGCAATTCGCGCAGTGCGGTGTCGATGTCACCGTCGACAATGGTGACGGTCGCACGCTGATAGCGCACGGTGCCGAACATCGTCTGGGAAGCTCGACAGCCATCGAGCTGGTCTCGGCCGAACATGACACCAATGGCGTCGGTGTTCGCGCGCGGATCGCTGTTGGTCGTCATTGTGAAGAACCCACCCGTTGTGTCCATCGTCGTTGATACTCAACGCAGAGTGGACGGATTGTGCTTGTATAAAGGAAACGGTCCGCTTTGATTTCAAAGCGGACCGCCCCAGGACAGAACATCTGTGCTGCGGCGGTTTACTCACCGCCTCTGCCAGGCAACCTTGGGAACAGGCCCCAATGGGTTACCGGCTTTTGTTGATTGACCTAAGCGATTAGGTGCTTTGTGGATTGATCTCGGCGTCGATCGTACTGTTGACCGCGTCGTAGCCTTCTTCGTTGAAAGTCACCGTGTATGGGCCGTAACCACTGCTGGCACCGCTACGGGTGAGAGTCAGCGTCCAAGAATCTTCCAAGCTGCCCGATGAACCGGCTGCTGCCGCGCCAACGGAGAAGTAAGTTGGAGGTGTTTGCGACATGTCCAGCTGCGTCAAGTCAGCGGCATAGGTGCCTTGTCGAGCTTGGAATCGCTCCTGAGCAGCACGAACGCTGGCCAAGTACTTGAATGATTCAGCTGCTTTACTGCGCTCGACACTTTGCAACAGGCGCGGTACGCCGAAAGCTGCCAATACTCCGATGATGATCACAACAACGGAGAGTTCGACAAGCGAGAATCCCTTGCGGGCACGTACTGGGGTGATCGTTGTGCTAGCCACGATAGGGCCTCCCAAAAGTTCTGTTATGGACTGAGGGTTATTTAAAGGTTCATGGCATCACTAGGCGTTGCTCAGTCAACCGTCCGGTGATGGTCGTCCTGCAAACATTTGCGGGACATTGAAGAAGTAAGACACTCCTGGCCCATGTGCCTGCAAAAGGCCGCAACTTTTACCTACTCCCTAGGTTTGCACCGGCGTACTTTGACGGTCGTACCAGTTGCGCCGGTCGGCGAAGCCTGACGGGCGCCGCACGCCCCCTAGAACGGGTTTCACGACGACACCCGTTTGATAGCAATCTGGATCGGCTCAGCGCCAGAGGGCTGAAACGCTTGTCAGTGTGGTAGCAAAAATACGACTTGGCCCGAATTCGCAACTTTCGTTAAACTCCCGGGCCTACGTAGCCGACGCGATGAGTTCAACGTCGTTTCGTTCACATGATGTGTCGACGATTGATTGAGCCGGCACAGATGTGTCAACACCCTCGTCCCATCGGCACCTAGGACCGCGCAGCACGCGCGATCGTTACCCAGGTAAAGGGCGCAACAGCGCTACAGGGAGGGAACCAATGCCGGGCGAGTCATTTCGATTCATTCATGCCAGTGACTTTCACCTCGAAAGTCCGCTTGGCGATCTCGATACACTGCCGTCGCATCTGAGCGAAGCGATGGCCAATGCTCCTTACGTGGCGGCGAAGGCCGTTTTTGAGGCAGCGTTGCAGGACAACGTGGACTTTGTCGTATTGTCTGGTGACCTGCTTAGTCCGCTCGCGGCCGGTCCCTTCGGAATGTCCATGCTGTTGGACTACTTCGATCAGCTGAACGCAAAGAACAAGCCTGTGTTCTGGGCCGCCGGCGCCGCAGACGATCCAGCAAAATGGCCCGATTCGGTCCCTTTGCCACCCAACGTCACGCTCTTTCCAAAAGAAACGGCTCTCAGCGTGCCGGTCCAACGTGCCGGTCGTACCATTTGTATGGTCATCGGACAAAGCTGCAACGGACGCGCCAGCGTGCACGTGCCCAGCTATCGGATTGAGCC
This sequence comes from Pirellulaceae bacterium, assembly GCA_013002105.1. The sequence continues at coordinate 7,245 of JABDKS010000553.1, forward strand.
CACGGACGAATTTACCATCGCGGTGGGATACGGCTCAGCCGATGCGGATGCATTGGCCGAAGGACGATTTAATTTCTGGGCGCTCGGCGGCGAGCACAACCGCGTCGAATTGAGTGACTCCGATGACGGCGAAGGTTCCGCGTACTGCGGTTCGCCGCAGGGACGCGACCTGACAGAGGTCGGACCACACGGCTACACAATCGTCGATGTTGACTCCGAAGGCGACATTCGTCTGCACCCGATGGAGTGCGACGTCTTTCGGTATTGTCAAATCGATATCGACGCGTCGGACATCGCGATCGCCGGTAATCTTCGCAATCTGATGGGCGAACGAATCGTACGCCAACAGCACGAAAATGGTGGTCGGCATCTCATCATTGGCTGGGATATCGCCATCGCCGACGGCGAGACATTGCACACGATTGGTGACAGCGAAGAACTCTTGCAATGGGTTCGGCGCGAATACGGTCACGGAACACCCTCAGCGTGGACGGCACGGCTGGAAGTGCGACCGCCGCACGAATATCCCAAATCGTGGCACGAAGAAGAAACCATTTTGGGCGATTTCCTACGGATCGCTGCCGAACACCGAAAAAATGATGGCCGCGAGTTGAACTTGCTGCCATTTACCGAAGAACACGAAGCGCTGGCTGCCGCCAGTTCCAGTTTGCTCGCTGAAGTCTCAGCGACATGCCGCAAGGAAACTCTTGATCACGCGACGTTGCTGGGCGTCGAATTGCTCCGTGGCGGGAAGCCGAAATTGGTGCAGAAATCATGAAAGTCAA
>JABDKS010000576.1 GCA_013002105.1 Pirellulaceae bacterium
TTTGCAGCCGCGATGAGCAGCGTCGATACGTCGCTGAATTCCTCGGCGACGGTGTTTTTGAAAGACATTTATGGCCGTTACATCGATCGCGATGTCAGCGAGCGACGGGCGATGCTTGTGCTGCGACTGGCGACCATCGCGATTGGCGTGATTGGGACCGGCGTGGCGCTGGCATTGATTGGCCAAAAAAGCATCTTGGATGCATGGTGGAAACTGCAGGGGATTTTTGCCGGCGGCATGTTGGGACTGTTTTTGCTGGGCATGGTGGCTCGTCGTGCGACAGGCGGTGCCGCTTTGGTCGCAGTGATATTGGGAGTTGCGGTCATCGGCTGGATGACCTTCTATCCGACGATTGAGGCTCAACCGAGCTACCTGAGAAATCCGCTGCATGCCAATATGACGATCGTGATTGGGACGTTGACCATCTTTTTGGTTGGCTTGGGAATCAGTCGCCTATTCAAATCATTCGGCGGGTCAACGTAAGGCGGATCGGCGGTGGGGAGGTTACAATTCTGACGTGTCAAAATTCCGTTTCTCTGCCAGGATATTCAGTTCATGCCTACTTCCCCATCCGTTCGCAGCCGCCGTCAGTTTCTCCAAACAACTGTTGCTGGGGTTGCCGCCACGGCGTTTCTGCCTCGGTTCGCCATGGCCGATCATCATGAGGGTGACGCACCGTTCAAAATTTCGTTGGCGGAGTGGTCGCTGCACAGGACATTGCGTGACAAGTCAAAAAATCTAACGAATCTAGATTTTCCACGGGTGACCAAGGAAGAGTTTGGGATTGATGCGGTCGAGTATGTCAATCAGTTCTTTAAAGACAAGGCGACCGACACAAAGTATCTTTCGGACTTGAATCAGCGTTGCGACGACACCGGTGTAAAGAGTTTGTTGATTATGGTCGATGGCGAGGGCCGACTGGGGGATCCTAATGCCGAGGCGCGAACCAAGGCGGTCGAGAATCATTACAAGTGGGTCGATGCTGCAAAGACCCTGGGATGTCACAGTATCCGTGTCAACGCCGGCAGCCAGGGCGAGTACGCCGAGCAGCAAAAACTGGCTGCTGACGGTCTTCGTCGTGTCAGCGAGTATGCCAAGCCGCAAGGACTGAACGTGATCGTGGAAAACCACGGCGGGCTCAGTAGCAACGGTCAGTGGTTAGCAGGCACGATCAAGATGGTCGGAATGGACAACTGCGGAACACTGCCCGACTTTGGGAATTTTCGCATCGGCAAAGATGAAATGTACGATCGTTATCAAGGCGTGAAGGAACTGATGCCATTTGCGAAAGCGGTCAGTGCGAAGTCGCACGACTTTGATGACGAGGGAAATGAGACGAACACCGATTTCTTTAAGATGATGGGCATTGTCTTGGAGCACGGCTATCACGGATACGTCGGGATTGAATACGAAGGCGGTAACGACAGCGAGTACGACGGGATCAAGAAGACGAAAGCGTTGCTCCAGCGCGTGGCGGCGTCTGTGAAAAAGAGTGCAAAAAAGGCAGGCTGACCCGCGGGTGTGTAGCGCCAAGCACTTTCAAAGTTCTCGCCAGAACAGGTGCTCGCAGGCGATCTGGTAACTAGCGATTGGGCGAAGCGGCGCGTCCGCTTTGCCTTCTCGTTTGCAGCGACAGTCGGAATTCACACACGTTGGCAAGAATCCAAGTGATTGGGCGGCTCAATGCGTCATCGCGTAGGTGATGATATTGATTCCCAGCGGATACGAAACACGAACGCTGTAGTCACGGAAGTATTCCTCGTTGTCGCCTTCACGTTCCCAGCCGTCGCCGATGTCGTTGTTATGGCACATCAGTGCCATCAGTCGGCCCGCATCATCAAAGTAGCCCCAGAAATGCGGTTCCTCGTCGCCTTGGGGGTCACCGTGCCAGTATTCAAACGTGTAACCACGCTGCCAGGCACGGATGCTGGGGACTTGTGGCTTGGTTTTTAAGTGATAGACGATGTGAAAGATCTCGTGGTCCCGAGAAAGTTCGCGCGGTTTTCGATTCGGAAACACTTTCTCCATTTCACGCCGCACATTTTCCCATCCACCTGGGGCCCAGAAGTCGTCCGCCATGATGAAACCGCCGTTAAGCAGATAACGACGCATCGCTTCTGCCTCGCCAGCACTCAGTGACATGTTGCCAACGTTGGACATGTAGGCGAATGGATAATCCAAAAGCTTGGGATCGATCATGTCGATGACGACGCCATTGGGATCCACTTTCATCGATGTCAATTGATGCAAGCGAACGGAAAAATTCCAATCGCAATCGGGGAAATCGTTGTCCCAGGCACGTCCGCGAAAACCGTAGCCCGACGCGGAGGAATATCGAATTCGGGCGAAGGTAAAGACATCGTCGGGAAAGCGTGGGTCTTTTTCCCAAGTGGGATAAGAGCTGCGGTCCGGCGGTGCCCGGTAACCTCCCCGACCTCCGCCAAAACCGCCACGGTCTGAACCGCCACGCTGCTGCGCCATCATCGTTTCCGCGACCACCGTTGTCGGCGACGACATTTCTGAGTGAGCCGACATCGAACGAACATTCGCTGTTGCGACTGCCGCATCCTTACCAATTGGTGACCAAAGGAACCCGCGATCGAGTCCGCTGGCACACAGTACCGTCGCGACCGATCCGGAGATCAACAAGGCAGGCAGCTTGCCGCATGATGATTTCCAATGACTCATGGTCGTGTCTGCCTGATTGCGACAATGTCCGCTGGGTTTACTCAGGAATCGATATCCAACGCAAGTTAACGGCGTCGATGCCATCCCGTAGGTTCAACCCGCCAGCAATGCGTGGGTTTCGCAAACAGGAAGGGAGGTTGCTGCAAAAGTCGTTGTTACTTGGATTGAAAGCACGCCAGTTCGGCCATTGAATCTTTCAGTTGCCCGTAAAGTTGCTGATAGATCGGGAAGAGTTGGTTGTAGTTTTTGACGGCAGTACGGTCCGGCGCGGTTTGATCGGCGATTTCGATGGTTGCAGCGCAAGCCGATTCGACCGATTTGTAGGCTCCGTCGCCCACCGCAGCCAGCAGTGCGACCCCGTAGGCAGGCCCCTGTTCGACCTTGAGTGTCGTAATTTTTTTGCCAAAGACGTCGGCCTGCATTTGACGCCAGAACGGATTCTTGCTGCCACCGCCCGAGGCTCGGATTTGCCGAACGGGGACATCGAGTGACTGGATGATGTCCAACGAATCACGCAGGGCGAAGGTGATGCCCTCCATGACGCTTCGCGTCATGTGCCCCCGTCGATGGGTCAGATTGAGTCCGACAAAACTGCCTCGTGCGTTGGGGTCTGCGTGCGGGGTACGTTCTCCATTGAGGTAGGGCAAGAACAGTAAACCGTTGCTGCCGGCATTGACGCGGGCGGCTTCGACAGTTGCAGCTTCGTAGCGTTTATTGTCACTGATATTCGCCAGTCCTTGAATCACATTATCCACCCACCATTGCAAGGATCCGCCGCTGGTCAGATTGACGCCCATCATGTGCCACTTGCCGTTGACGGCATGACAGAAGGTATGCAAGCGTCCGGATGCGTCGTATTGAGGTTCATCACTGTGAACAAACATAACGCCGCTGGTTCCGATGGAAGTGCTCAGGATCCCCTTTTTGACCACACCATTACCGACGGCACCGGCGGCGCAATCCCCTGCTCCGCCGACCACTTTGCAGTCGGTCGTCAAACCAAGTTTTGCCGCCGCGCTGGCGGTCAAGGTTCCTGTGACTTCATCGCTTTCGACGACGCTTGGCAGCAGTGACGCGTCGAGATCGAGTTTCCCAAGTAGCTTTTTGGACCAATTGCGTTTGACCACATCGAGCAACAGTGTTCCGCTCGCGTCGCTTACTTCGGTTACATAATCGCCGATGAGTCGTCGGCGAATTTCGTCCTTGGGTAAAAGAACTTTCGCCAGCTTGTCGAAGTTGCGTTTTTCTCGGTTGCGTAGCCAAAGGATCTTGGGGGCTTGAAAGCCCGTCAGCGCCGGATTGGCCACCATCTTTATCAGGGCGTTTCTGCCACCGGCGGCCGATGTAATTTCGTCACACTCGGCGGCCGTGCGTTGGTCGTTCCAAAGAAGTGCGGGCCGAATCACGCGGTCTTTTTTGTCCAGGAACACCGAACCGTGCATTTGGCCGCTCAAGCCGATGGCTTTGATATCACGCGGTTTCAGCTTGGCCTTTTTGACGACGGATCGGACCGTTTTTACAGTTGCGTTCCACCAATCTTCGGGGTCTTGCTGCGTCCAGCCCGGTTTGGGTTGTTGCATTGGATAGTCAACGTTGGATTCGGCCCGTACGGTGCCTGCCTCGTTGATCAGCAGTGTTTTGGTGCCACTGGTGCCGATGTCGATTCCCAGATAATGACTCATGCTTTTTCCGTCGTCAGTTGGTGCTAAGTACTACAAACAAGTCGGGGATGGTTGAACAGGCACTGACACGCGTGCGTAACGAGTAGCGTTGCTGCGGACGCGGTCTCCGTCGAGATCAAGCGGCTTGTGCCGGACGTTAGAATAGAACGTCTGGAAACGGTTTGGAGTAAATACCCGACCACTGATTCGTCCCAGCCTGCCCTTTGAATGTCGAGCGATCGCTGTGCCCCAAGATGTGACAAAGTATAACCGCAGAGAGATGTTGGCGGCGGCTGGTGTCGCCACGTTGGCTATTGGCTGCGGGAAAAAAGACGACCCAGAGGAGGCGACGACGCCAGCGCGCAGCGAGGTGCCACTGAGGGTCTTGTGGGTCGGTGCCGAGGCCGACGCACAAACCGTCCAACGAGCCTGGGCCGCTGTGCGGTCACAACCGCTGAAAATGGACGTTGTCTCGCTCCAGCGAGACAATCCAGTGGGTGTCGTCGAGGCCGTGTTGGATAAGTACAAACGCATCGACGTTTTGGTCTATCCGTTGTTGGCCACGGGAGAATTGAGTCGGGCACTGGCGCTCGTTCCGCTGAGCGACGACGACGTGGACTCGGTTGAGGACGAATTGGGGCGGTTGTTGCCGACCGTTCGGAATGGGGCGGCACAGTTTGCCGGTGAATTTGTAGCAACCCCGATCGGTGCCCGCTTGCCCGCGTTGCTGTCGACCAATGAAATCGATTCGATGTCGTCGTGGACAGAGTATCATCGCTGGGTTGATACCGAACTGTCGGGCCAGGCGGCGGAGCCACTGTCGCCAGGTTGGGCAGGAGCGATGTTTCTGTGGCGGGCCGCCACGACGATCCAGGGGGAATGGCTGTTTGATCGCGATGGATTGAAACCGCTGGTCGCGGACGAAGAATATGTCGACGTGCTGACACAGATGGTCGAAACGGCAAAACGGTACACCGGCGAACGAAAATCACCTGCGGAGATTTGGAACCAACTCCGCGGCGGTCAACTGAGAGGCGGAATCGGTTTTCCCGGCACGGGCGAACAGGTCGCACAGGCGGAAGTCGACGTCAACATCAGTGACTTGCCCGGAGCAGCTGACACGAGTCGGGTCCTATTGGATCCTTTTGCGATGGTCGCATCGATTTCGTCGGGATGTCGGCAAAGCAATGCATCCAAAGACTTGATGAATTGGATGTCCGGAGGCGAAGGAAGTGAAAGTCTGCGAAGCCAAGTTGACGCGATCACCGTAACGAGGTCGGCACCGGCGGAGCGTCGTTTTGAATCGCGGCAAGCGAGCAGTGATGGGTACGAGCGGTGGCTGCGCGAACGTTTAACCAAACGGCTCTCGTTGCCGACGCTGCAGTTGTTGGCGGCTGATGAGTATTACGCGGTACTGGAGCAGCAGATCGGCAGCGCGATCGCTGGCGATCGTCGTCCCGCCGAGGCGTTGGGCGAATTGGCGGCGGCTTGGAGCAAGTTGCATCAACGATTGGACGTCCAAGAGCAATCGCGGACATGGCGACGGGCTCAAGGCATGCGAGCCTGACGGTGCCGCTTTGGTGCATCAAAAAACCACGTGCTGGTGACACGTGGTTTTGATGGTTGGATGGTCGATTGCAGCGACTAGTCTTCCTTTTTCGCCGAAGCGGTTTCTGCTTCGTTTTGATCGGCTGCATCGGTGGATTCGGCCTCTGGCTTTTCGGCCTTTGGTTCATCCTCGGAAGCGGGCTGGTCATCCTCGAACGATGGCTT
>JABDKS010000589.1 GCA_013002105.1 Pirellulaceae bacterium
GGGAGAATGGTTTGGAACGCAGCGGAGCGATAAATGCCGTCGGTCCAAATCGCTCCACGACCAATCGGCCAAAATTTCATTTTCGGATCTTTGTGCGCTGCCAAACACAGCGATGGATTCAGGACCAGTCCCGAAACATCCTTAGCAACTTTGTCGCCCGCAATTTTGGACTCGGAAATCATCAAGGTATTCGCAAGTCCATCAAGAATGTCACGAAATTTCATCGCCCGTTTGCTCATGAACATGCCTCGTTTTGATACACGTCCGATCATGATCGCTAGGCGATCCTGCGGTTCAGGTGTGCCGACCGAATCGATTGCGTCGCCGTAGTTCAGGACATAGCTGGCAGCTAACGGATGATCAGTCGATCCACGGTCATTTGGGCAAACCAATCGGGATGGTCTCTCGCTCCACGGCTGATAGATATCGGCATCGTACCAAGGGACCGGACCCATTGACGGAAACGTTTGTGTTGACGTGCGGTACGGATTCGAGATCTTTTCCCAGAGTGCTTGCTGTTGCATGAACGGCAGCAATCCAATCCAAACACTCAAGCGGTCCGCGTTGCTTTGCCAGGCTCTCGCTCGCGGCGGCCCGGATGTGCCACCACTGTTGATTGGCAACAGTTTGAATGCCGAGTGGTAGTTGTGAATCGCCAAACCGATGCTCTTTAGATTATCCGAGCAAGTTTCGGCACGCGCAAGTTCTCGATGGTGCGAGATTTTGACCAGCGCGACTGATAGGACAACGAGCCCGCACAACAGTGCGGTGACGACGTCACGCCAAGAGAATCTTTGTCCGTTCACTGTAGCACCCTGCGGTTACAGAATTGGCCATTGTCATTGCTGATTGTTATAGCATGACGTTCACAGTAGCGGGCTAGCGAACACAGGTTCGACCATTTCCGGCCATGTTAAGGCAGTTGTTGGATTTGCTGTGCGAACGCAGTACGACGTTGTTGGAGTTGATCGTCAACGCGAGGTGTGAAAACGGTGCTCTGCGAGTCAGCGTTCCAGTTGGTTGGACGACCAGCCGCTAGCCATGCGACACCGCACGCGGTCGATTCCGATTCCTCGGGGCGACTGACGCGACGTGTTGTCACATTGGCCAGTCGTTGACACAGCCCGTCCAGCCGTGACACACCGCCTGACACACGTAACTCAGAGATCTGCTCGTGCAGAGCGATGCGACGAACATTCTGGTCGATAAGAAACACGATGCTTTCGATGACAGCGATCATTGCCGCAGCCGGTTCTGGATAAGTCAGGATCGTTCCATCGAGATCGCACCAAAACGGATCACCGCCGTCTTTCCACCATGGTGATCCAAGTCCACCGACGGTATTGATGAAAATTGGCGGTGATTTGTCGTCCGTCAACCACGTATTCAGCTGTGACTGATAGTCAGATTTCAGATTCAGTTTTTCGGCAGCCCATTTCAACGCCAAGGCGCAGCCATTGACGGTTCCTTCGATCAAGTACTGAGTGGTTGTTGAATTCGAAAACGCGATTCCACCCAGCAATTCGGGTTCGATCGAGCAACCTGGTGAGCAGGGCATTAGCAGAAATCCACCGGTGCCAAGATTGACCAGTCCGGTCGACTCGGGGAATCCTCCATGGCTGAACATCGCAGCGGTCTGGTCGCCCGAAACCGCTCGCAAGGAAACCGATGTATCACGCAACTGCCCAAAGTCATTTTGCACGGGAACGCATACCGGCAGCTCTTGCGATGGAATTTCGAACCAATCGATCAACGTTGGATCCCAGTCTAATGTAGTGAGATTCATCAACTGTGTTCGCAGCGCGTTGGTATGGTCCACGCAGTAGGGCGTGGCGGAGACCAGATTGGCAATCAAGTAACTCGCCAGTGGTCCAATGCCGATTCGCGCCGGCAGCACCGACTGTGCCGGGAGGAACTCGGTCAGCAGCCAGCGTATTTTGCTGGCCCCATAGTGTGGCGTCAGCGGCAAGCCGGTCCGCTGACGAATCAACGCAGCTCTGTCAGCGATTCGTTGGACGTCACGCCACGCCCGACGATCCAGCCAGCTAATGACCGGAGAGATTGCTTCGCCCGAATCGCGGTTCCAAGCTACCACGCTGGATCGTTGTGTCGCCAAGCCGGCTGAATGGATTTCCCAATTGTTGGTCTTCGCAGTCGCTATCGCCTGCTCGATCCCGCTACGCAAACTTTGCAACAGCTCATCGGCGTCCTGTTCGGCGCGGTCGTCGTCGAGTCGATTCAAGGTGACTGGAATTTGGAACTTCGCCAGCGAGTGACCGTCAGTGCTGATCAACATCGTGCGAGAAGAATGCGTGCCTTGATCCAGCGCCAGATAGACTTCATTTCGTTTGTCCATCTGGGCCTCGAATCGACAAGAGAGAACACGGCAAAGAGACGACAGGACCGCTAGGAGGCCGGATCACGAAGCGGCAATTCGCGGGTGCTGGCGACGGGTTGTTTTTCGGGTAGCGTGCGTTTGAGAATTTTCATCACCTTTTCACCGGTCGCTCGGTATCCGGTTAACTTGCCGCCATAGATCGACAAGATCCGTGGTCGCGAAGCATTGTCGATTGGCAGTTGCGTTTCGCGCGAGCGTTTGAAAGCCGCACCGGTCGCGGCGGGCAAGACGCGTAAACCGGCCCATTGGTTGATCACCGTCGAGTCACGGCCTGGAAAATGTCGCTCAAAGAGTTTCTTCAGATAGGTGACTTCCTCCGCTAGCGGCGTCACTTTGTCTGGGTCTCCCGCATACTTCGCTTCGGTCGTCCCAATCATCGTGTGCCCTTGCCAAGGCATCACAAAGACAACGCGTTTGTCTTCCGCTTCGACGTAATAGCAACCCTTTGTGATCTCACCGGGACACTCAATGTGCGTCCCTTGCACATTGTCCACTGCGACCGGCTGAATGGGCGGCGTGATGTGCGACAAAATCTCGTTCGCCCAAGGACCGCCGGCGTTGACCACGGTTTGGGCCTTGGTGGTGACTTTGTCGCCATTGAATTCGATGGTGACATCCACACCATCATCGCCGACTTTCGCGTGTTGAAATTGGGCGGGGTAAAACAAGTCCGCACCGTGGTCTTGCGCCGATTGCATCACGGCCCGCGACAACGCTGCGTCATCGGTTTGACCGTCGACGTACTGAAACACCTTTTTTAATCCGGTTTGGTCCAGTCCATCCAATGAATCCCACTCTGATTTTGGCACCGTGCGAAAACGCGTGTCTCTTTTTCCGCCGGCTAGGATCGTATACAGCAGTAACCCCAACTTCATCATCCATGGTTTGCGGCTGGTTCGGTCGTAGACTGGGATGAAAAACTGTTGCCGTTGAACCAACCCTGGCGCAAGCCGCAACAGGAGTTCTCGTTCTCGCAAGCTCTCCCACACCAGCGAAAGCTCGAAGCTCTCCAAGTACCGCAGTCCGCCGTGAATCAGCTTGCTGCTGCGGCTAGAGGTGCCTTCTGCGATTCGTGATTTCTCGATCACCGCGACACTGTATCCGTCCGCCGCGGCGGCCTGTGCCACACCGACACCGTGAATACCGCCGCCAATGACTAGTACGTCGTAGGCGTTTTGGACGGTTGTTGCGCATGCGTTTGCAGAATTAACATTGAATGCAGCACCGTAGCTAAGGTCCACGGTTCCCACATCGGTAGGGTCGGGATTCGTGATTCGATTCGACTTACTCATGTTCACAAAACTCATTGCTGCCCAGAAGATCGACGATGCGGTTGGTCTCCAGCATGTCGAATCCGCTTTCGTAAAAGTCCATCGCTTCGTTTACTGTGTCGGTGTTGTACAGCACCCATTGCCAATCGCCTGGCCAGACTTTGCGATCCAGCGGGATACGGGTCGTTTTGCAAAACAGATATTCGGGTTCAAGACGCTCTGCGTGGCGATGGTTTTCGTCATTGTATTCCCGTAGCACCCAGCCGATTGGTATTTGCGGTGCGATCGATCGCACCGAAACAAGAACGGAACGATCAAACGAGATCACAACGGCTTGTTTGCCGATCGGCCGGATAATATCGATCACGCTGGTCGCCGTTCGATCGGCACCAAAGACTTCGACACTTTGCCGCTTGATTTCGACGAATACCGTGACATCGGGATATTGTGATATCCAATGTACAAATTCGGACAACGAGGCCAGTGGATTGTCGGAAAACTGAGACCCGAATCGTTCTGGATAGGAGCCGGGAAGTTTCAGTACCTCCGCTGAGATCATTTGCGTCAGATCAGCAACGGTACCGGTCATCCGCGTCAAGTCTTGATCGTGATGGACGATCGGGACCAGATCACTGGCCAATTGGACGTCCAGTTCCACGAACTTAGCCCCCGCATCGACGGCGGCCTGATAGGCAACCATCGTGTTTTCGGGATATCGATCGCTGGCGCCGCGATGTGCAATCAGCGTCGGTCGTCCGCGTTGCAAGGTGGATGGTGGGGACATGTCGACGTATTCACTAGGACGTGGCGAACGAAGCGACGCCATCGCAATGATGGTATTGCATATCGAATCGGTACAACGTTGTTGACGCGAAAAGGTTGACCTAATCAGCAGATTTTGACATTTCCGAATCTCTGCGAAGTTGCCGACCTCAATTCAATCGTAATGCAAACAGTAGCAGCCATGTTGGCATTGGGGGCACGATCGGGTCGCAACAGTTGGGCAAAGTTTGCGGGGTAAGAATCTGCTTGTTGATCGGCCTGGGATTGCAGTCGATGCAGATAAGGATGGGGTGTCGTCTTGAGTGGGCGAATGTTTGTGACACCCCTCTGTTTTCTCGAAGGAATCACATTCGTGACCACCGATTCAACGCAAGGAAAGCAAGCGAAAATGCAGCGTCCATCGATCCTTGGGATCTGGCGATTGGGTCAAGTGATCCACACAGGTCGATCAGCCGAACTGACATTGGCTCAACCGGCCGATGCCGACGGTAGCCCCCGCTGGGATTATGTTCTCAAGCGGGCCATCGGCGCGCAAGAAAACGCGGAGCATCTGCGACAAATCGTTCAGTTCACAGCCGCGTCAACGACGACGTCGCATCCGAATCTGGTTCCCGTCCTGGACGCTTCGGTAACCGGTTCATCACCCTATCTGGTGATGCCCCGTTTAGAAGGCATCACGATGCAAAAGCATATCGATGTCGCCCTCAAGCCACTCCCAGTTGCTTTGTGGATGGTTCGGCAGGTCGCCCAAGCATTAGTGGCTGTACATAATGCTGGTTGGGTCCATGGTGATGTAAAACCGGACAATGTTATGGTCGGCTCACGCGGTCACGTCACCTTGATCGACTTGGGATTCGCGTCACGCATCCACACGGTCAGCGGAAGCCAGTTTCGAGGCACGCCTGATTACGCTGCGCCAGAAATTCTGAACGGTAATATGGCTGCGATGCCGTCGGCCGACGTCTTTGCACTCGGTCGCGTTCTCTGGACGTGGTTGACGCGTATTGAGAAGGTCAGCGAGAGCATTCTGGAACCGGTGGCGGATCTGGTGGAGCAGATGGTTGCAGACGACCCGAGCCAGCGGCCAGCCATCGAAGTTGTCACACGCAAGTTGTTGCGGTTGGAAATCGATTCGCTGGGGGAACATATCGGTCCGGGTCGATTGCCGCCCATTCGACGTGTCGCCTAGCCGACTTTGGACTACAAGAAATCCAGCGTGAAGCAATCGTTGGGCTGAACGTTCGCGTCGATCAATTCTAGGTCACGCAATTGCTGCACCAAGGTTTGCCATCTGTCGTCGGACATTTGTCCGACCGATTCCAATGGCGTGCCGGACGGCATCGCGAGTTTCCGCAACTCATCCATGCCAAGCTTTAGGGCTTCGGAGGTCATTTGATCGTTGGCTTCCAAAATCGCCTGATTCCCATTGGTCGGATCTGTTAAATAGTTCTGCCAGCCTTTCCGCGTGGCTTGGACAAATCGGCGGACAAGGTCAGGTTGGTCACGGATCATTGTTCCAGTTGTCACCAGTACACTGGAGTAGGGATTGAAACCTAGATCGCTAACCATCAGTGTGCGAACTTTGACGCCTTGCTGGCCAGCCAAGAGCGGTTCGGAAAACGAGTATCCTTGCATGGTCACGTCGGGATCGGCTACCAACGGTGCGACGCTCCCCTGGTAGGGGACCTCCTTGACGTTTTTCAGCAGTCCTTTGCGACGCATGAATTCCACAAACGGGCGTGGACCGTGTTGAAAAGTCTTCCCGGCAAGGTCGTCAAAGGTCTCAATGCCGCTATCGGCTCGCACGACGATGCAACGGGGATGATTTTGCATCGCGGCCAAGACGGCAACAATATCGACGCCCTCGTTTCGCAACAGCACGACGTCGTCCGCGTTCGCCATTGCGAACTGACAGCGTGCCAACTCCAATTCAGGCCCGATCGGTGCGTTGATCCCACCGGGGCGAATCTGGACGCTCAAACCGGCATCACGAAATATCCCATCCGCTTCGGCTTGATACAAACCACCATGCTCCGATTCCGCTTTCCAATTCAGTTGAACCGAAACTCGTTCGGTCGCTGCGGATCCAGAATCCGATTCGCGGGATGATCGACTGCAACTGCTCGTGATCGAAAGGCACAGGATCAGTGAGACGACCAGAGATTGTTTTGACATCGTATCGCTGCGGTGAGCTGGAAGCGTGGTTCGGATCGCCGTCGACCGAACGTCAGTCTGCCGAACCATTTTCTCCGAATCAGGCGTCTTGGATAGGCCGGACACAGACGCGCAGGTGTTAGCCAGCGTTTTTTACAACGGGGGACGTGCCTATCCAGCGTCTCAGTACTGTGGCCGAAACCAATCGCACGGCACCGAAAAGCACCAGTCCCACGAACATCGATGCAAAAAGCGCGGCCATCAGTGCGTCCGTTTTGTGAAACGCCTGCCATTGCTGCATCAACGCGCCCAAGCCGGCAAAGTTTTGTCCGTTGCCGATAAAAAATTCGGCGACAATCGCACCGATCACCGCCAAGCCACTGCTGGTTTGTGTTCCCAGCATCAGACTTTCAACGGCGCCGGGGATTTGCAGTCGCATTAGCCGCTTTCGCTTCCCGACTCCATACAAGCGGAAAAGATCGGACAGTTCACGGTCGACAGCCAGCAGTCCGGCGGTCACGTTGTTGATAATCGGAAAAAGGCAAATGATGACGGTCACGATCACAACCGTTCGAAATCGATATCCGCTCCAGATGATCAACAGCGGAGCGATGGCCACAATCGGAACGGTTTGCAGGAAAACAATGTAGGGAAAAAATGCCAGCCTGACTTTCCGCGACAAACTGAACGCAACGGCGATCAGCGAACCCAGTCCGACGGCGACCAGCAATCCGGTCAAAGCAGCAAGGGTAGTCGACAGAGTCCCTTGAAACAGTTCACTGCGTCGTTGGTAGGCCGCGACGGCAACCTGGGCGGGCGTCGGGAGCAGCAACTTCGAAAAACCGAACAGATAAATGATCGCATACCAAGATGCGATCCCGATTGCCGCAACAGCAAAGATCCACAACGCGCTACTGACCCAATCTTTGGATGCGGATGGACGATGCAATTGATTCACGGCTGCCCACCCGTATTCCAATCCGGTCCACCTGCGCGTAATGCGTCGCTGATTTTCCCGTAGAAGACACCAAACTCGGCCGACCGTCGCAACGATTCGCCGCGTGGTCGTGCAAGTGGGTTGTCGATCCCGTGGCCAATCCGACCATCATGCATCACCACGATTTTGTGTGATAACTGAATCGCTTCGGCGATGTTGTGGGTAACCAACACGGCGGTGAATTGTTGAGCCTCCCAAAGTTCCAGAAGGAGTTGCCCCAATTCGTTTCGCAGCATATCGTCCAGAGCCGCGAATGGTTCATCCAGCAACAGCAAGCTCGGTCGAGTAACCAAAGCGCGGGCGATTGAAACACGCATTTTCATGCCACCCGAAAGTTGACTGGGCACTCGATCCATTGCATCGTCCAGGTGGACAGTTCGCAACATCTCGGTGGCCGCCTCGCGTCTGGAATGCGGCGTCCCGTGACCGATCAGTTCGAGCGGCAACATCACGTTTTCGATCGCTGTTCGCCACGGTAGCAGCGCGGGTTGCTGAAACACGAACGCGATTTCGCCGCGTGATCCGGCGGCGGGCGGATCCATGACCACTTCACCACTGGTGGTCGGCTGAAGCTTTGCGATTACATTCAGCAAAGTCGTTTTTCCGCAACCGCTGGGGCCGATCAGCGAAACGATTTCTGAGGTGGGGACAGACATCGTCACGTTGTCCAACGCCCGTACGCCATTGTCGAACACAACTGTCATCGATTGACATTCAATCGAGCTGGCACGGTGATGTTGGTAGGCAGTGGTCAAGGTTGTCACGTTGAATTGGCAGTTGCGTTCAAGACGGTGTGAAGTCTGATCGTTGTCACAGAATTGGCCCAAAAAAGCGAAGCCCTGGTCTACGACGCTCCGACACCATCGTAGTTACGTTGGCCGCAACGCATAACGGAGGTGGTGTGTTTGGAGCGGGCAACTGCTGCGTTATCGTGCCATGCATTGTCACGGGCAATCGGTACAATAGGGCTCACAGGCAATTTTTGCCGACGGATCTTGGTGTCTCTTTGCTTAACACACTCTCAATTGCTCCCACTGGATTGCCCATGTTCGCAACCGTTCGAATTGTTTCCGCTGGTCTCCTATTGTTTGGCCTCGGCGTGCTTACTTCTTCTGCGGCTCTGGCACAAGAATTGGCCGGTGCACGTCCCAATATTCTCTTGGTGATGACAGACGATCAGGGAATGGGAGACCTTTCGTGCATGGGAAATGAGTTACTGAGGACGCCCAATTTAGATCGTTTTTACTCGCTTTCGACGCGATTTACCGATTTTCACGTTAGTCCCACCTGCGCGCCGACCCGCTCGGCGATATTCAGCGGTCGGCACGAATTTCGCAATGGCGTGACGCATACGATCAAAGAACGCGAGCGGATGGCACTGTCAACGACAACGTTTGCGGACTTGCTGCACAAGGCCGGCTACGAAACGGGCATCTTTGGCAAGTGGCACCTTGGCGACGAAGACGAATATCAGCCTTACAACCGGGGATTCAGCGAAGTCTTTATTCATGGTGCTGGCGGGATTGGCCAAGCCTTCCAAGGAAGTTGTGCTGACTTTCCGCCCAACCGTGTCAAAGACACCCGATATTTTGATAACGTCATCTTGCACAACGACACGATTGTTCAGACGAAAGGTTTTTGCACGGACGTATTCTTCCAAGCGGCACTTGGGTGGATTGAACAAAAACAAATGCAAAATACTCCGTATTTCGCTTACATCACCACCAACGCGCCACATGGCCCGATGCTGGCGCCCGAAAAGTACAAGAAGCGTTTTCGCGATCTCGGCTGGGATGCCAATACGCAAGGACGCTATGGCATGATCGAAAACATCGACGATAATTTTGGTTTGTTGATGCAAAAATTGGACGATTGGAATGCCTGGGATAACACGTTGGTCATCTTTATGACCGACAACGGCCAAGCCGGTCGTACCGGCAAGCTGAACGGCAAGAAAGTCGATTTGTTTACCGCTGGATTCAAGACCGGCAAAGGCTCGCCCTACGAAGGCGGTACGCATGTGCCAGCGTTTTGGCGGTGGAAAGGCAAACTGGGTGAAGGAGTGGATATTCCCGCGTTGACCGCGCACATCGATCTTTACAAGACGTTTTGCGATTTGGCCGGAGTCGAGATTCCCAGCGACATTCAGTCGATCGACGGAAGGACTCTGCTGCCTTTGCTGAAGGATCCCAATGCGCCGTGGCCCGACCGGAATTTGTTCGTGCATCAAGGTCGCTGGGCCAAAGGTGCGAACCCTGACGACAGTAAGTTCAAGAACTGTGCCGTTCGATCACAGCGGTGGCGATTGGTGAACAACAAAGAGCTGTTTGACATATCGGTCGATCCCTACGAAACAACCAACGTGATCGACGACCATCAGCAAGTCGTTGACCAAATGCGTCGTGCGTACGACCAATGGTGGGCCGAAACGGTACCGTTGATGGTCAACGAGAATGCACCCTACTGCCCCGTTCATCCACAGGATGTGCGTTACGAAACGCAGCTCCAAGAAAAAGGCATACCCGACTGGTCGGCACCGACACTGTAACGCTTGTGCAATTGCGATAGGGTTTTCACGCAGGCCAGGACCTTGCCACAAAGATACCCGGGCATGTTTCGTGCGATGGAGACAGAGATGGAGATGGCGGACGTCGACTTCACAGTTGGCCGTCGTGCTCGCCCTGGCCATCCTCGCCGTCGAGTGCTAATCCTCTTGCGATTGCTTTACCGCGTCGGCCAAGTTCTCTTTGGATTTCAGGACGTACCGTTTCCCGTCGACCTCGACTTCGACGAACTTGGCCGTGATCTCGGTCACTTTGCCTTTCACACTACCAATTTCGAATTCGTCACCAACGCGTAGTTTCAGCGTGGTTCCTCGTGTGCGGACGTTCATCCAGGCCGTCCAGTCTTCGCGACCTTGGACGAGACCCGTCAGTACGGTTTGCGAGGCGTCATCGAATTTTGGCGCCGGCTTTTCGACTGGTGGTGGCGGTGGCGGGTCCACGACTTTGACGACAAGCGTCTGTTCGACTTCGCGTTTGGGGTATCCCGAGTCGGTCGCCCGTACTTTGACCGTGATGTCACGTTTTTCGTCGGACTGCACACGAAGCGTACCGCTGCGCTGATCCAAACTAACAAGATCTTCAGGGGCGTCGATCAGTTCGTAGCTGATGCGGTGGTCCTCTGGATCCTTGAATGTCAGCGGAATGGGCGTTTGTTTGCCAACGACTGCTTGAATCGACGAACTGCCGGTATAACGCGGCGCTTGATTGGGTGGTTCGAATAGGTTTCGGTTCAATATCGGATCGCTATAGGCGACTAAGTCATTGTCAACCCGCCACGACTGGTTGCCAGGTTGCTCCGCTTCATTGGGAACGTTCGTTAATCCAATCGCGTCGACGGCCAATTCGACATCGAACCCGCCCGACTTGTTTGGTTTCATGTCCAGTTGTCGAATCCGATGCAGATAATCTTTTGCATAAAACGAATGCAATAGACTGATCAAGCTGCTGAATTCGGCGTTGCCGGTGACGCGAAAACTGTGTTTGGTGTACAGGTCGGCTACCGGAATCGATGTCGACGGATCAACGTTGGCACCACGCAGCCGATTGGCTTGCACCATGTTAAGCAGCCACTTGGAGTATTCGCTTCTTGCTCGCTCCACATTGCCGGGCAGCGATCGAACAAAGTACTCGCTCATCTGTCCTTCGGCGCGGGCTCCGTCAAACTGTTTTTCGAGCAATTGGAGTTGCTGTCGTTCGAGTGACGTAATTTGCTTGGTACGTTGATCGATTGCATCGCGGTACTTGTTGAATCCCCAGTAAAAAACCAGCAGGACCAAGAGTCCGCCCACGACCATCGCTAAGTTGCGTTCACGCTGAGTCATGCTGGCACCTCCGATTTTGTCTCGGGTGCAGTGTCGCCCTCAGGCTGGGATTCCTCTGCAGCGTCGGTCGTTGTTTGCGGAGCGTCAGCGGGCCGAGGTTCCGCGGACTCGTCATCAATCGACTGATCGGACGTGGTTGCGGAGGCAGAATCGTCCGTCCCACTCGGCTCGGATGGTTCGGGCTCGGGCTTGTCGGGCTCGGGTGTATCGGGTGCTGGTGTGTTTGGCTCGGGCGATTGCGAACTGTCTGTTTCCGTAGCGGTGTCGTCGGCGGGTGTTTCCTCGGTCGCCGGTGCTTCGGTCTCGTCGGTGTCTTCAGTAGCTGTGGTGTCGTCGGTTGCAGTCGTGTCTTCGGTAACAGCGTCAGCCGGCGATGGTTCCGCCTGCACGGCCTTCAAACCGGCGTATCGCAATTGCCGGACGTGATTGCGATCGATTGTGATCTTTTCGTTGTATGCCCAGCGATAGGCGTCTTTGGCTCGTTCATCTAATTTTGACCCGTCGCCAACAACCTGGTGAGCATCATCTCGGATCGCCTCTTCGAATTCGTCGATCACCTCAGGCCCCGTCACTCCGCCGGCGATCACGAGGGTTCCGCCGCCGTTTCGCTGATCGGTGGATCCTTGGATGGATTTGACGATCATTTTTTGTGAATCGGGCATCTTGGACGCGAGTAATCGAATCTCATTGAGCCAATTGACGTTCCCGTCCAGGAACTGATCAATTCGTTCGGTTCGGGCGACACTCTTATTGGCGTCCTCGACCGGTTTGGTCATTTCAGCGTTGGCTGTTTTGATTTGCGAGATCTTTTCGTCCAGATCGGCGAACTGTTTGTAGACAAAGAATCCAACAAGCAAGAGGGCAGCGATGGGCACACCGATCAGAAAGATCCTCGCGATGGGATTGGGTTCTTTGATGATCCGTTTGCGTGGATTAAGGAAATCGATCAAGCGTTCCGAACCCACTTCGTCGCTTTGCAATAGTCCCACCAGCGGCGCGAGTCGACCGACGTGATCGGGAAGTGCCTCTCGCGTACCTCGTCCGACATCGACCAAGTCGAATGGATCGATCACCTCGACGGGTTTCCCGGTGGCCTCGCTGAGTTTGGCGACATCATCGCGATGGACGTCTTCGCGTCCCCACAAGATGACCTGGTCCGGTGGTTCGCTGGATCCACAGGCCATCAAACTACGTTTGAGTTCGCCGACCAATGCCTTGGCTGTTTGCGGCGAATCACCTCTGGGCATCCGAACCGTGCGTACAAAGATCACTTTTCGATCGCGAGCGACGACGATTTCCGCATCGTCGGCGAGCAAATCGATTAGCACTGTCAGGCCTTCGATCGATTTCTGTTTGGCAAGGAAAAGCGATGCGGCCGCGAGCGGACGAAGTGCGATTCGTTTGGTGGACAACTCCGCCGAATGACAGGTGTCTTGTATCTCCTTCAGTTTCGTGGGTCCGACCGCGGCAGCCAGCATGGAGATAGTTTTATCGCTACGGTCGGTGATCAAATAATCGACCGTTGCACTGTCGCCTGCCGAGGCAAAGGATCGGATAGCTTGGAATCGCACCATGTCGGGCAACTCCTCGTCAGGCACCGCGGGTACCTGCAAGTCGCGCAGTTCGGCTTTTCCGCGACCGATAGCGACCAACGTCTCGGTCCTTTCCAGACCGCGTTGCTCGATCGCCTGACGCAACGTTGCTGCGATGTCGCCGTCTTGGAGGGGGATCAGGGCTGTGTCAGTCACCTTGACGCTGGTGCCCGAACACTGCGCAGCGACCAATCGCAGTTCGGATTCGTCCCAGTCGATAGCTAGTTTTTTAGGCATGGAATTATTCTAGTTCCGCTTGCTGTTCGTTCTTGGTTTATCTGTTCGGGTTTTTTGGAAACCCGTGAGTCGGTTAATCGGTACGGCTTAAACAATCAGGCCGGTCGTGCTTCGTGTGCAGGCTATTGGGTGTGCAGGCTATTGGGGGTACTGGATTCGGATGTGGGGTCAGGGTGCCATCGAACTGTCCAGTGCCGACCGCAGTCCCAGCACCGCCAAGTCGAATCCGCGTCCCAAGTGTGATAGGTCCCGCCAAGCGACGATTTTGGGGTTCACGGTCGATGCGTCGACAATGAATTCGCTGCGGTGGGCGGCGCCTCCTTTCTCGAAGTATCCCACGATTTGGGCTCGATAAACATCTCCGCCGCACGTCAACAGCGGCACCAGGCTGCGCATTTCGGTCAAGGTGCAGATGCCCTCGGTCATCAGCCAGGTTTCGTGGCGGCGGTTGGGGTCATCTGAATCGATTTCGCGTGATTCCAGAATCAACTGGATTTGTTCTTCGGTCAGCAAAGGAATGCCGTAAAGCAATTCGACCGGGCACTCGTTCAAATTGATTCGACCGGGCATGAAGTCGGAATCTTGCGTGGTCAGCGCGTCCATGATGATCGGCAGGTACAACGCCATCGCAATCGGGTCTTCGGGGAATGGCGACTGATAGGTGGTCGCGTTATCGCCGTTGCCGAGTGTGACGGTCGATCCAATCAAGTCCAGGATTTGTGTGAATTCTGTGCCGCCACCACCACTGAGATCCAACTGGTCCAGCTGATCGACGGACCACTGACCGCCTGGCTGTGCATTGTTGTTTGCTCCGCCGGCAGCAGCCGTCGCGGTCGATTGACCAGCGATGCGGAACGCGACGATGTAGCTGGCGAAAGTTTCATCACCCAACGCTTCGACCAGCTCGTCGTACAAGGTTTCTAAGTCGTCCTTGTTAACATTCACGCGAAGGGCACCTGCATGCGTCTTGCTTGCTTCGCCTCCGCGGATGGTGATGTACTGTGCCCATCCCAATGCGCCGGGGGTATCGACTGTCACAGAAAAACGTTGTTGTTCGTCTGGGTCCAGCATCCCGTTACGATTGCTGTCGGCACCGAATAGTAGCGTCGGTGTCACATCGCGAACCAAAAGCAATTCTTCGACACTTTGCAGCGGGCCGTTGGCCGGTTCGTAGGGCGTTGCTAAGCCCGTGTAGTAATCGACTTCGCATCCGTTGGGGTCCCGCGGTTCATCGTCTTCGTCCAGCCAATCCAAGATCGCAGCGGCAATGTCTTCGGTCATTCCCGGCAGGCCCATCAACAGAGAAACCGCAATGTTCTCCGTCTCGACCGCATCGCTTTCCTCTGTGGCGGACAGGGCGAGCACCGCTGTTAAGGCATCCGAATTGGCTTCGATGATCGGTAGCGTGTTGATATTCAAACGTGCGGATTCGTTTTGCAGCCCGAATCGCAACCCGCTCAGTCGGCCGTATTCGTCAAGATCGGGAGCCACCACGGAGAAATTGCACGGCGTCGCTCCATCGATCCCAGTGGACACGGTGATCGCCTGAAAAAAGTTAGGGTTGTTATAGATCCCGCCGTTGCTTTGTCGTGTTTCCGGGCTGTCGGCAAGTACCAGACGAACCACTTCACTGCCCGATTCAGCAGCGACGCGGGTTTGGACCAAGTCACCGGACAGGTAAGCGGCCTTGTCAAAGGCGACCATTAAACCAGTGAACGAATACGCCGCCATGGTCGCGATCACAATGACCACCAGCACCAAAACGAGAAAGAATCCATGTCGATTCAACGTGGGCGATTTCATATTCCCGCCTCCGTCAATTCATCTTCCTCTTCTTCGATCGGTTTGGCCATTGAAAGTCGAACGATGTGTGTAAATATGCGGGTCGCATATTCGTCACCTGGACTCAATCCGGCGACGATCGCTTGTGGATCGGTCATCGAAAGCGAGATTCTGACGGCCAGCGGAAGTTCTTCGAAGTCGTCGCTGCTCCATTCCATTTGCCATGTGATTCCGTCCCAATACTCAAACTCAATACCGGTTATTTCCGGAGCCAGGATTTCACCTGTTTGATTCAGTTGTGACAAATTGCCCTGGCTTGCAGCATACCGCGTGACCGCACGATCTAATTCACGACGAACCAGGCCGCCCGTGTAAGTCGGTTCGTCTGACGTGTTGAAGGTATCCAAAGGGTCATTTACGCCGGCCGGCGAATCAGCTGGCTGAACAAAATAGGTCACCGTTTTGACATCGCTGGGCACGTCTTGGATGTTCGTGTTGTCCGTGTCAAACATCGCATAGTATTCTTCCAGCCGAGGCAATCGACTGACATCCACTTGGATCTGAAATTGGTTGCCGATCAATCCGGGTGCCTGCAGGACGGCCGCGCCGCTGGTCAGATCGGGCAATTCGGCCTCCACGGCAGTTTCGGTTGGGATGTCCGAATCGATTCCGGCGGCCGACAAGTCTTCGGTCGTTCCACCTCCGCCTCCGCCGCCCCCCACGTCGCCACCGAGCTGGGCCGCACCGGTCGACGCCAGTAGACCTTCTAGCGACGAATTGTCGATCGGATCAAAGTGCAAAGTGGCTCGCAGATCGTCTTCGATCATTTGCATCACCGCGGCGGCCAATTGAGTCTGTTGAATGTCAAAATTGCTGACATTCATATCGCGTGTGTAAAACTGAAACGACCAACTGATCAGTCCCATCAGCACGACAGCCAACGCCATCGACAGTACGACTTCCAATAGAGAAAATCCGGGTCGTCGACTCGATCGGCGTTGTGCGTCAGCTGCAATTTGTCGGTCAGAAACCGTCGATAGATCGACAGTGCAGGGATTAGAGTGATGATCCATCAGACGGCCTCCTCCGCTGTGCCCGCAGCGGCTTCCTTGGCAGCTTCTTCTTCCAGTTCGGCTTCTTCGAGGCCCAATGCTGGATCGATCAGCCACCGATCGAGCGAGTAGGTCGCAAGCACGCGGCCGTCACTATCGGTCGCATTGGCAATCACACGAATCAGTAGCATGCCGTCGATACCGGCTGGTTGCACTTCGATGGTATAGATGAACGCGGTTGTCGAGGTGGAATCAAAAGACTCGGCCGGGACTTCGAACATCGACTGGGGAGTCTGCCCCAAAGTTGCATCGAGCAAGACTTCCGAGAGCTTGGACTGGCAGAGCATCCGGGCCAGCGACAAATCGCGTGCTTCGCGTGCAGCGCGAACGCCTGTGTCGGCGATCTGAGCGATCACGGCCAGTGAACCGCCCAGGATGGCGAGCGAAAGCAGCATCTCCAGCAGCGAGAACCCACGGCGCAAATCGGATCGGCGCAAATCGGTTCGGCGCAAACTGGTTCTACACAAATTGGTTCGGCGTGGTGGCACAGGTCGTCCGGCCACGATGCAATGATTCGCGATCATTCCAACGCCTCCATCTTGCCGATCGATACCGTTCCGGTGATTCCGCGGACCTTGACGGTAATTTTGCCGTCGGTTGTGTGCGCCAAAACGATGGCTGCGGTACTTGTTGTACCATCGGGATAAAACAGGATCGGCTGACTCCAGCCGGACGCCTGATCACCCGCGTTGGCCTGTTCTATTTCCATCGCTCGCGCGGCGGAAACGACGGCAACGCTTTGCACCGTGATGTCTTGGGGCAGCTCAATCGATTCTTCGGCATCCGGGTCGACCGGTGCCATCACGATCGTGCCCGAATCGGCACCGCTGAGCATTGCGGATTGGGAGCCGGTCTGATCGGTCGCTTCGACCGCATCGGTCATCGAAAAGTAGGGGCGAACGCGCAAGGTGCCATTTTCCAGCATCGCGTCCATCATCATCACGCGGCCTTCGCGCATTGCTTCGACACGACGTTCCGTGATCTCGATT
>JABDKS010000593.1 GCA_013002105.1 Pirellulaceae bacterium
ACTGGATCGCCGCCCAAACGCAAGTCCAGTGAATCCGCAGCCCACAGCATCGAATCTCGCAACGATTCAAAGTCACGTCGCTTTCGATTTGCGCGCGCCAGGAATTCGTTAGCTGGATCACGATCGATCGTCGTCGCATCCGATGCGGCACTTTGCTGATAAATTCGCGTCATCACAATCCGCCTGACCAGCCGCTTGACACTCCAGTGCGTTGCGAACTCAGCCGACAGATCATCCAACACCTCCGGCACTGCAGGAGGTGGTGTACGAAAGCCAAAATCGCTGGGAGATTCGACCAGTGGTTTGCCGATCAAGTGACCCCAAATTCGATTGACCATCACCCGCGACGTCAGCGGATTGTCGGGATCGATAATCCGCTGAGCCAATTCCCAGCGTCCGCTGCCGTCGGTGAATCGGGGTTCATCCTCTTGACGCAACGATGTCAAAAACTGCCGCGGCGCGATCGGACCGTGATTGCCCTGTTGTCCACGCACCAAAACCGGGTGATCGGGCGTGTGATTCTTGTCGACCATCATCAATGGACTCGGACCGTCCACTTTCGCTTCACTATTTTGCAGCACGCCAAATAACGAATAGTAGTCCGTGGTCGGAATCGGATCGAATTTGTGGTCGTGACATCGTGCGCAGGTCACCGTCATTGCCAACAATCCACGCGTGATCACATCGATTCGGTCATCAATCGTGTCCAGGCCATTCAAAAATCGACGACCGACGGTCAAAAATCCCATCGCATCCAAGTTACCTGCTTCGTTTTTTGGATCCGTGCGATCACCAGCCAACTGCTGCAACACCATTTGGTCGTAAGGCATGTCTTGCGCGAACGCTTTGATCGTCCAATCGCGAAAACGTTCACTGCCCTTGATGCGACGCTCCTTTCCGCCCAAGGCATAGCCAACCGTGTCGGCGTAGCGTGCCACATCCATCCAGTGCCTTGCGAATCGTTCCCCAAACTCTGGAGACGCCATCAGCCGGTCCACCAATCGGGCGTAGGCGTCTGGTCGCGTTGATTGCACAAACGATTCGACCTCGTCACGCGTGGGAGGCAATCCGGTCAAATCAAAATAGAGTCGACGAACAAGCGTTTCACGTGATGCCGGAATCGCGATCTCCAATCCTCTCTCGGCCGCACGCTCGGCCGCAAAGACGTCCAACCGATCTCGCGATTTGACTTCGTGCTGCATTGTCGCAGCCGATTCAGGAGCAACCGCTCGCGGTGCAACGAACGCCCAATGGGTTTTTGGATCACGCTGCATGTGCGAACCATGATCGCGCGAATGTTGCTCGTCGCGAGGATCGGGCGCGCCCATTTGGATCCATTGACGCAGCAGCGCAATCGATTCGTCGGACAGTTTGCTATCCGGCGGCATTTGCAGTTGATTGTCTTTGTATTCGACCGCGCGAATGACCAGACTGCGATCCGGCTGACCGGGCACCAGCGCCGGCCCCAACGATCCACCTTGGAGCGTGCCCGCGGCGTTATCCAAATACAGATCGCCGTTGGATTCGCCCGCTTCCTGCGAGTGACACTCGTAACATCGCTCGATCAACAGGGGGCGAATCTTGCTTTCGAAAAAGTCAAGCTGCTCCTGCGTTGGCTCGACGGCGTAGCCTTCACCACCAACCACCACCGCGATCAAACACTGCGCAATAAGCCATGACGCAACAAGCCTGACCGCAATCAGACGTTTTGCGCGAGTCGCAGTATCACGCGATAACGCGGGAAACAACATAAAGTCAGTCATGGTGGGGCAGGACAACCGCAAATAATCCACACGGACATCACGGTTGCAAAAGGCGGGAGATCAGGACAGAAACTTACCCGGATCCGGTGCTACTCAGATCGATAACTACCCGGAACGAAAAACCAGGCCGGCCAATCATTCCGCGGGTCACAAATCTTTGCGAACAGTTCACGCCATTCTAACCGCAAACGCGCACCTGGCCACACACGCAAATGGACCCGATTCGCATCAATTTGGTGCCAACGGACGGTTTCGAGACCGCGTCGCTGGGCGGCAGGCGCGACTCTAACGACCGGGACGAACCGATCCGCGGCGGCGTCGATTTGACATACCCGCGTTGCGTCGTGTTTGGCGATCGCGTCCACGATTGGCGGTCAAAACCTGCTGCGGAGGCTCTTCTGCGACCTCCACCCCATCCAAGACTCCGCTGGGATCCGTCACGGATTCGCCCGATTCATCAACAAGCGATTCGCCCATCTGCTGGTCGGTCTGTTGATCCGTGTCCGATTCGTCGGTGTCGGAATCTTGGTCAACGGTCGCTGTATCGTCTAACCACTGCGACAGAAATCCCCAAAGAAGTTCCAACAGCCATCGAAGCAGCGCAAAGGGGCCGTGTTCGTAAAGCTCGCTCGGCGTTGGGCAACCGTCCACCTGTTCCGGTTCGTCGTCGGTCGTCGGCTCTTCAGCTGGATCGTCGGTCATCGGTTCGGACAACAGTACCGTCATATCAATCCAATCGGCAAACGCGTCGACACGCGTATTGAATGCCACATCACCCAGCGATGCATCCTGCTCGGTTCCGCCAGACGTAACCGACGCAATCACAAGTTGGCCATCTCGTGTCAAGAAACCCGGCCCGCCGGAATCTCCCGGCGCTGTATTCATCTCGGCGGGATCGTCAAAAACCCAGGTAACAAGAAACGCGCTGACTTCGTCGATCGTTGTCAGCCCAAATCGCTTTGTACCAAACGAACCATCACTGCCATCGCTGGGCGTCCCTGTCGCGCCGAACCCAACGATCGTCAGCAACTCGTCCACAAACGGTTCGGATCGCGCGATCGATGAAGGTTGAATATTTGGAACCGATTGACTGAGAACCAAAATGGCGAGGTCGGCGTCCAACCCCTCCGAATCGTAATCGGGGTGAATGATCACGTCGGTCGTTTCATAGATCGACCCGCCCACTTCGAAAGTGCCGCTGGTCGCAGATCCAATCACTTCGGCGCAATGCGCAGCCGTCAAAACATGCGTCGACGAAATGAGGGTGCCCGTACAAAACCCGCCTCGTTGCCGGCTACCAACCACACCCACCGACGGGTAGTCCTCAGTTTCCACACCCCCAAGAATGCGCGGCAACTGACCGTGCGCAATCTCCCCCGGAATCGAAACCATTACCGTCGCCAACAACACGAACATGGCTGCCAGGTGACCGACGCGGTCGATTAAGAAAATCTTTGGCACAGCAGCGGGTACAAGAAGATTAAACGATCGCGTTTGCGCGCGTTGCTCGAGCATAAAATCGAAACCGAGATAAGTTAGGTAGACAAGGGAGCCTAGGCAGACTCCGGGCTCGCGTTAACGCACACCGCCGACCGAGTTAGTGTCAGAACACCGCGTGTCGACAAACGGACCGCAGGAAACTGAGACGCGACAATAATGAACGTCGAAATCTTGTTCAAGCCACTGTCCGTATCATTCTTCACAGCGCGTTTGAAAGCATGAAACTGAAATCGAACTTTGACGATCGACGTTCGACACAAGACTCGCCATCGATCATCTGTTGACCGTTGCGACCGAAGTCATATCGCGTGATGCATTCGACGGTGACTCGCATGCGTCTTCGTTACATCGCAGGTCGGCCAGGCGCACGATCTGCCAAGCGGCTCGCAGTCGAGACACACTCAGCAGTCGAGTGATCAAGCAAGACAACTGCTCGACGCCGACTTATCAATGTCGAAACCACACCAACACAGTCAA
>JABDKS010000606.1 GCA_013002105.1 Pirellulaceae bacterium
ATTCAAAAGTCACAAGTTGCTCGAACGTAGCGACGAGCAGACACGCGACTTGGAGTCGGGCCGGCGAGTGTTGCGTGAAGTGATGGAAGACTATCCTGATCCCAAGTACGCACCGCGAGTCGCGTATTTGCTCGGACAATTTGCTCAAGAGTTAGAGCAGTGGAACGAGGCGATCAAATCTTACGAGATGATCATACGACGATACCCAGATCACACCTTGGCGGCCGATGCTCGCTACAAACTGGCTCAGTCGTACGAGGAAGCCGGCGATTTTGACGCGGCCTTGGAAGCCTACGTGACACTGGCGGCGACGCATCCCAAAAGTCCGCTGATTGCCAGCGTGATGATTCGCATTTCAGACTACTTTTACAAAAACGAAGACTTCGACATCGCCGCTCAGGTCGGAGAGCGTTTTGGTGAACGATTCGAAGGTCACGAACATGGTGCGGAAATGGCATTCCGTGTGGGCCAGTGTTATTACAAAACAGAAGACTACAAAAAGGCGGGCTTGTCGTTCGATCAATTCGCGAAGACGTTTCCTGATGACGAGTTGGGTCCTGACTCATTGTTTTGGTCGGGCGAAGCCTATCGGCTGGCGAGAAACAATAGTGAAGCGTTTCGGAGATACAACCGCTGTCGGTGGGATTATCCCGAAAGCGAAGCAGCCAAGTACGCACGCGGTCGGTTGGCCTTGCCGGAGATGTTGCAACAATTCGAGGCCGAAGCACGAAGCGTGGATGATGAATAAGTTGAAGACACAAACTGGGATATTCTTTGTCGCTCTGGGATGTCTGACCTGGAGTCTTTCTGGCAGCGACTTGCCCGCACAGCAACCGGCGTCCACCGAAGCAGTCGCGGTATCAGCAGACGGCGATGCGGCCAGCGAAACCGATCGCAACGAAGATAGCGAGGCGGAATTGGACACAGCGGCAGAACCCTCGCAAGGCGGTGCGCTGGGACCATTGAGTGATTTTTTTCGTACCCCGCCGCTAAGCTACATGTTCCAAGGTGGGATCTTCATGTGGCCGATCCTGCTGATGGGGATAATCGGCGCGGGCGTGATCATCGAACGTTATCGCAGTTTGAAGATGTTGGAAGATCATTCCGAGCAGCTTCGCAGCGACGTGCGTGATCTGCTTGATCGTGACGAAGCGATCGCGGCGTTCGAGATGTGTAATGATCAGGACGGTCCCGTTCCCGCCGTATTGGCAACCGGACTTAGAAAGTACGTCGTATTGCAACAGCTCGATTATGAACCGCCGCAGGTCGAAGAGCAGGTGGTCAAGGCGATGGACGATTACAGCGTTCACATCGTTGCGGCGTTGGAGCGTCATCTGCCGATTCTGGCCACCATTTCCAGTGCCGCACCCATGCTTGGATTTCTGGGAACGGTGCAAGGAATGATTGTCGCGTTCGATGATATTGTGCTGAAGATGGGCGAGACGAATATTGTTGAAGCTGCCGCATCCGGGATTAAGGTTTCGTTGATGACCACCTGCTTTGGTTTGATTATCGGGATCCCGGCATTTGTCGCGTACAACTATTTTACCAGTGTGATCAATCGATTCGTTTTGGATGTCGAAGAGTCGGCAACCGAGCTGGTCGAGGTCGTCACGTTGAATGCGGCGGTAAAGAACGCCGGTCTGAAACGCTCGGTCCAGCAGAAGGCGACTTCGTGAGACATCATCGATCCACCAAGCTGCTTGTCGAACCGCCGTCGAGCGCCACCGGCGACATCGCTTTTAACCTGATCGTATTCTTTTTGGTCTGCGCATCGATTCAACCCGATAGTGGTCGTCCGCAGGAGATCCCGCGGAGCGAAGAGAACCAGGAGCAAAAAGAAGAAGTAGAGAATGTGGAAATTGCACTCACGGGGAACCTGACAGCGGTCTCGATCAATGGCGATACCGTCCGAACAAGCGAACTGCAGCCTCGGCTGATCAAGCTGTTGAAAGGCAAGCAACGCCCCGAAGATCGTGTCGTGATTGTGAAAAGTAAGAGCGATACACCCTACCATCACTGGATCGACGTTACCGCCGCCATCGAACGATCAGGCGGTTTGGTCACGATCGAGCGGGAAGAAGAGCAAACGATTCAGGTGCAATAGCACTTTATCGACTGGTATGAAAATCAAACTCCGAACCGTCGCAGCGAATGTGCCCAGCATGGCAATGGGTGACATTGCGTTTAATCTGCTGATTTTCTTCGTCATTCTGGCCCGGGCCACCGACGACAGCCACCTGCAGTGGGAACCCGCCGATTCGGCCGAAGTCACCCGTTCGGGGGCATCCAAGGTGAGTGTGGTGATCGATGTCCAGAACAAGACATACATCAACGGCAAGGAAGTGGGGATCGCACAGGTGTCGCCGATCATCGACGACCTGCTCGGGGATGCGCCGATCGACGAGCGAACGGTGTTGCTGAAAGTGCATCGAGAGTCGACGTCGAACTACTATGAACCCGTTATCGAAGCAATCAGTGAAGCGGGTGGAAAACTGATGCATGTGTTAGAAGAAAAGCGAGAAACACAATGACAAACGCGAACGCACCTCAAGATGTCCGCGCGCTGGTCCAAGGTCTCCATACGCGCAGTCCGCACGAGGTGATGGGGGAGGCTGCCAGCAGTAGTTTGATTGGAAGTGTCGTGACGGCGGCGATAGCGCTCAGCGTCTTTTTATTCGTAAGCACCGCGATTGTCTTCTTTGCAGTCGGACCGCCCGCTGCGCGTTCCAAACCGGAGGCGGAACCAATTGCCGCGGTGCCAGCTGATAATGCAACCGCCGAGAATCTAGCAACCGTTGGTGAAACGACCGGATCGGTCGACAAAGCGGTCGAAGCAACGGCCAGGCAGGAAACGGAAAACAGCGAAGTCACGACGCCCGTCGACGCGATGGGGATCGGAGAGTCGAAAGATGCGGACGCGGCGCCCGATTCGTTGGAGAACCGCCTGGACGACATATTGAAGGGGCTTGAGTGAGTTTCTGGCACCGATTTCGTCAATTCGAATCGCCGTTGCAGGTCACGATCGTGTACTTGTGCGCCTGGTTTGTGTTGTTGATGGACTTGCGTACCACACAGTGGTTGCCGACGTGGTTGCATGCCGGAGTGTCGGCGGCGGCGATCCCATTGCTGGTGTATTGGTATCGTCGATCCGAACAGTCACCGCTTTTCGGTGCTCCTGGTCAACCGTATTCCCGCTGGTTTGTCTTGACGATCGGCTACGTGTTGATGTGGCATCTGTGTCTGGTTGCGTTGGACCTGTTGGTGCTGGACAGCATTCGCGCGACGGTTGCTCGTTGGGGAACGCTTGCATTGTTTGCGATCGGGTTGATCTGGACGGTTTGGAGTGTTGAACGGGCGACCAAGTTCTATTCCGGTCGCGACGTCGCGACGGACGTATGGAATCCACTGGATTTGCGTGCCAAGTTTTACGCCGTTGACTGGTGGCCACCCAACAAATGGTTCAGCCCCGGCCAATGGACTCACGGAAACCGTAGCCGAAAACTCGATCAATCGTTTTTGGCGCTGGTCAGTTACACCTTCGTTTTTTTAATGCTTGGTTTGCTTTTTGCGCAGCTCAGCGGCTGTCGCGAAATCTATGAGATGCCTGCGGGGGGCGGCGAGCAGAAGCAGCTGGCGCAGGTCGTTAAAATCAAGAAAGTGATCCGAAAGAAGTATGTCGTTAACCCGCTTAGCGCAATCAGTTTCGAGGTCCCTCCGATTGATGAAGTGCAATTGAAATTGGAGGAGATTACCGAGCATGCGTACACGGTTGGTTACGGCGAGGGCAAGGGAGCGGGATTTAGCGAAGGTACCTTTCGGGGCAAAGTTCGTTTCATTCGGATCGAATATTCTGGTGGCGATTGGGATCAGGATTTTGGGGTGGGTGGCGATCTGAATATGCTGCTGGAGTATGGCATTCGGACACAGCATCAAGTCGGCGAGCGAACGGAGTCACGAACCATTTCGCAGTTGCGTAACTTTCCCAAAGGTAAAAGCCCGCCAATCGTCTATTTGACCGGACAGCAGAACATCTCGTTGTCCAGTTCCGAGGTGAAGACGTTGCGCGAGTATTTGATTGACAAACATGGAATGTTATTCGGTGACAACGGCGGCAGTCGGCATTTTCATAATCAGTTCGTAGCGATGATGAATCGGGTCGTTCCAGAGATCCAACCGGTTCCGATCCCGCTGGATGATACGATTCACCGGATTCCCTACCAGATTCCGTTTTTGCCCTACGTCGCACCCCACGGCGGAAAGGAAGCGTTGGGCTGGTACAAAGACGGTCGCTGGATTGCCTATTATCATCCCGGCGACATTGGCGATGCATGGTCCGATGGGCATGCCGGTGTCAAAGCGGACATCTGGGAGTCCTGTTACCAGCTGGGCACCAACGTGATTTTTTACGCACACGCCGATTACTCAAAATGGTTGGAAGCACAGAAGAAAGAATGAATTGCAAAACAAGTCTTTTGTCGCTCGGCATCGCTCTGATGATCAGTTTCCTGAGCATCAGCAGTGCTCGGGCGCAGAAACATTCGATCGATGAAATGTCATTGGATCGCTGGGCCAAACTACGCGAGGTTGAACGACACCAGATGCAGGTGGCGGAAAAATATTACCGTGAATCCAATTGGAAAGTCGCTGCTGCGGAGTACGACAAATATCTTTCGCTGTACGAGACGAGCGATGCCGCTTCGTACGCGCTTTTGCGTTGGAGTATCTGCAATGTCCGAATGCGTAAACAGAACACGGCGATCGATGATGGGTTTCGCAGCGTGATCGATTACTGGCCCGACTCCGAAGATGCAATCGCCGCGTCCTATTACATCGGCAAGACCTACAAAGACATTGGCCAGATCAGCAAGGCGAAGCCGGCCCTGAAGGAGGTCGCGGACAAACATCCGTTGCTGAACGCAGGTGTTTTCGCCATGGTGGCATTGGCGGAGATCGCCGATGCCGAGAAGGACGACGAGGCGAAGGTCGAGATCTGGCGAACCATGACTTTTAAAGCGTTGCGTTACCGGCACACCGCCAGGGTGTGCGCCCAGGCTGCCGAGCGACTTGCCGCGCATCAGTTCATGGCCGGGGAGTTTGACGAAGCGGTGAGGGCCGTTGAAACTTTGCACCAACCCGATCAGGTCCCAGGCGAAGTTGCTCGACGCGGTATCGATGCAGTTCGTCGTCTGGCTGCCAGCAACGACACGCAAGGCAAGTCGCGAGCTTTGGCAACACAGTTGGTCGGTTATCTGCGTGAACAAGAACCAAGCGACACGAGTTCCGAAACGGACCAAGAGAAAGCCAAGCAGTTGGCCTTTTCGATTGCTGATGTCTATCGTGCTGCCAATGACGATGCAAACACGATCAAGACGTTTGCGTCGATTGAACGCCGGTTCGGGGCTGACGACGCCTTGCGTGGAAAGATGGCAGCGTGGTATCGGGCGAACAAGAAATACGATGAAGCAAGACAGCAGTACAAAAAGTTTGAAAATCGCCCTGCCGGTCTGGAGCAGATCGCGGCGATGTATCGTGAGGAGAAGAATCTTGAGTCAGCCATCACGACTTACAATCAACTGGTATCGGTTGATGCGGAGAACAGCGCAAAGTGGCAGTCATCAGCGGCTTGGACGTATCGCGAATTTCGAAAGTATGAACAAGCGATTGCCATCTATCAGGAGCTACTGACAACAGATGTCGCCAATAGCGATAAGTGGTTGTGGGAGATCGCAAGTACGTATCGCGACGCATCGAAATGGAAAGAGGCGATCGGATTCTTTCGGCAATCCGATCGATTTCCATCGAACTATCAGGAAATGGCTCGATGCCACCGTCGTTTGAAACAGTACGACGAAGCGATCATTTTGTACAACCAAATTGCCGGCGGCCACAAGTCGACGGCACCTTGGGCGTTACTGCAGATCGGGTACACCGAAGAAGAAGCGAACCGAAAAGAGAAAGCGATTTCGTCGTTCAAAAAGGTCTGCAAGCTGTTTCCCAAAGATCGTTACGCCAGTGTCGCTCACGCGCATTTGCAAAACAAATACAAACTTTCGGTCACTCTGGGCGGAGCCAAGGACGAATAGCGGCAATTCGTGGATTTTTCGCGCCCGATTCGGTCGCGTTTGTTGCCTTGTATTTCGCGGGCATGCTCGGTTGCTTTGCCAGAGCAGGTTCTGGCCTTTGGCTTCCGCAAGTACACCGCGGCTATTCGCCAGCCAAGCTATTTCCACTTTTTTGCCATCCTTGTGAGACCATCTATGAGCGAGCAAGTCATCTCGGATCTGCAGTGTCACCTTTCGGAGCTGTTTGGCGAAGAAGTCAGTGTGGAGGTGTGCGAGGAACGTGAGTTGGAAGGCATGCGCATCTCGGTCGTTCAGATGAGCTACAGCGTACGAAGTACCGGCGAGACCAACCAACGCAAACATTACCGTCAGACGGCGGTGGTCCTGGTTCAAGATGATTTGGATTTGCCAGATTTCACCCTGGAGCCGACGCCGCGTGGAATTGCGGGCAAATTGTTTTCGATGGTCGGCGGAATGGGCGATATCAATTTCACCGCATCACCGGAGTTCTCTGAGGCATACGTGTTGCAGGGATGGATCGAAGCGACGGTGCGAGAGCTTTTTATCCCCGAGATTCGCAATTTCTTTTCGACCGATCCGCGTTGGTCCGTTCGAGGCGGTGACGAGCGACTAGTGATCTTCCAAAAGAACAAGATGATTCCGGAATCGGATCACGATGAATTTGTCAAAGAATCGCTTCAGATTTCGGCCCTATTCCAATTGGGTGAAGAACACTTGGATTCGAGGCCCGATCTGCGACGCAAAACCGAGCCAGATGACTTGGTTGCAACGGCGGATCAAATGGGGGGAATCGTGGGTGCCATGTTGCAACGGCAGCTCAGTAAGATTCGCATCACAAAATCGGAGCTCAATGCCTTTGCAGCTTCATCGCCGCCGCGACGTATTCTGCCAGGCATGTCAAAGCAAGTCGTCGGCGAGATGCTGCCGGTGATTTTGATCGGGATTGTGATGATCGGGATTGGAATTGGATTCGCCGCGCTCTGTTGGTTCGTGGGGACGGGGAACTCCCGGTACCTGGCGTTTCCCGTGTCATTAACAGCGGTCGCGGGTGCCGCGATCGCCTATTTCGCCAATCGGCACCGCAATGCAAAGCGTCGTGTGTTGCGGCAAGGCAAGTTGCAAAAAGGCAGGATCACCAACGTGACCGCCACGAATACTCAAATCAATAATCAGCAGCAGTACGTTGTTGATCTCGAGTATGGATCGGAGCACGATCCGCAAAAAACACAGTGCAAGGTTTACGGTGTGGTGCACAAAAAGGCAGAGGAATTGCGGGAATCCGAACAAAGCGTTCGGATTCTGATCGACCCTCGCAAACCAAACCATTCGATCTGTCTGGATCTGCTGATTGTCTTCGACGACGCGTAATGCAGTGTCACCGTTGTCACTGAAACGTCGTTAATACTTTTCGTTTTTTGACGGGATACCAGGCGTTGATCTTATTAGCCAAGCGTTTGACGATGTCTGGATGTTCAGCCGCGATGTTGGTTTGCTCGGTAGGATCGGCGATTAGATCAAACAGTTGCGGACGCTTTTCGGTCCTTGGATGAGTCGACTGGTAGCGGTTCACTTCGCCGTCGTAGGTTAGCAACAGCTTGTAATTGCCTTGGATCGCCCAGCGAAACAACAGAGAAGCCTCGGGGTCGTCGACGTCCGCGATATCATGCGCAAAGCTTTCGCCGTAGATCGTGTCGCGCTCGATGGGATCGCCGCTGGTCAGATTCGGCATCAAATTTAGGCCGGGCAAATCGCGGGGAATGGACGCGCCGGCGGCTGCCAGGATTGTCGGGACGATGTCGATGCTGCTGACCAGCTCTGTCCGTTCGGTCGGTTTGATCTTGCCTGGCAATCGATACATGATCGGCGTCCGGATTCCGCCTTCATAGGGTGTCTGTTTTGATCGCGGCGCGTATCCGTTCTTCTTCGGGTCTTGAATCCAGCCATTGTCAGTGACATAAACCACCAACGTGTTGTCTCTCATGCCCTTGTCGTCGATCATGCCCAGCAGCTGGCCGCACGTTTCGTCAAACCAGTCGCACATCGCGTAGTATTTCGCGACGGTGATAGGGCGATCAGGCGAGCTGTACTTGTCCATCAACCTTTGTGGTGGATTATGTGGCGTGTGCGGCAGGAATGGGGCGTACCAAATGAAGAACGGCTTGTCTTCTTCTTTTACCAAATCCAGAAACTCGTTGATCGGTTGCATTCCTTCACGACCGATTTTTAGTCCATCGTCGCCGTGTCGACCGCCTTTCTCCGGAAAGCCTCGTGTCATACCGTGGGTGAATCCGCAATTCTGATAACTGCCTTCCCATAGCTTGCCACTCTGATGACTCAGGTAGCCAAGCTTGCCGAGTGCCTCAGGGACGGTCTCGAATCGGTCCAGGTACGAAATCAACTTCGCTCGCCGCTGGTTGTAAACTTCCGAATCGCGTGGTGCATACTTTGGCGATGGGTCGTTTCCTGTGACACCATGGGTCGATGCGTAGTGGCCGGTCAGGAGTGTGACCAGCGAGGGTCGACAAAGAGCCGTGGGAACATATCCTCTACGGAACACAGCGCTTTCGCGCGCGAGCTGATCCAGGTGCGGAGTTTTGATATCCGGATGCCCCATGAACCCGTAATCGGTCCATGCTTGATCATCTGAGAGGATCAAAACGACATTGGTCGGCTTATCTGCCGCCGCCGTTGTGATCAGGAAAGCAAAGATTAATGCGCATAGCGCGACGGGGCGGTGTGTAGGTTGTGTGTTCATGTTAAATAGAATAACTGCTTTCAAAAAACAATTCTATCAGTGTGATTCTGTTCGTGGCAAAACGCGTTGTTGATCCAGTGTGT
>JABDKS010000611.1 GCA_013002105.1 Pirellulaceae bacterium
CGCAAAGCCTCGATTCCCGACGGCTTGCCACCCGACGAGATGGACCTGACCAAAGCGATGGAGTTGCTGGCTCAGAGCGAAGTCGAAGACGAGCCGCTGGGGATCCACCCTGAGACGGGCAAGCCGATCTTCGTGAAAGTCGGCCGCTTCGGACCCTACATCCAATTGGGTGAACCGGACGACGAAGAAAAACGCAATCAGGGGCTACTCAAAGGCATGGAGGTCGAAGACCTGACGCTGGAGATGGCCTGCAAGCTGCTGACCCTGCCACGCACGTTGGGCGATTTTCCCGACAACGGCCAGCCGATCCAAGCGTTCGATGGTCGCTACGGCCCATACATCAAATGCGAAAAGGATACGAGATCGCTGCCGGCGGGCGTTTCACCACTGGAAGTCACGCTGGACGAAGCCATCACATTGCTACGTCAGCCCAAGACACGCGGACGGGGAACGCCCAAAGAACCCCTGAGGGTTTACGAAAAAAAGTCGCCGATTACGGAGAACGAAGTTAAAATCCTGGACGGGCGATTCGGACCCTACGTCACCGACGGCGAAACCAACGCCTCGTTGCGAAAAGGAATGGACGCCAAAGAGATGACGTTCGAGGCCGCAATTGACCTGCTGGCCGAACGGGCCGCCAAAGGTCCGAGTAAGAAGAAGAAAAAGAAGAAGAAGGCAGCCAAGAAGAAACCGGCAAAGAAAAAAACCGCAAAGAAGAAGGCAGCCAAAAAGAAGCCGGCCAAAAAGAAAGCGGCACCCAAGAAAAAGGCTGCAAAGAAAACGGCAACCAAAAAAGCTGCACCAAAGAAGGCAGCACCGAAGAAGTCCGACAAGAATGATGAATCATAAAAACGGTCTTCTGCCCAACACCCAATCACTATCCACACCAACCCTAAATCGATCGGAAGCCTTTCCCGGACTGCGTACCATCGCTGGTGCGTCGACGAGGATGACGACCGAACATAACTACCTCTCCTGGAGAAACTGATGGCTGGAATCGAACGCGTCCGTGAAATCCGACGCTTGAGAACTCGTCGCAAAAACACCGCCAAGCTGGTCGCCCGAGTCAAAGCGGGAACGATGGACAAGAGCGAAGCGATCCGCAAGCTTCGTAAATTGACCCCCGGTGCCGACGTGATCATCGCCCGCGAAGGTTGGGCATAACGGAACGCTCTGACGTGGTCACCGCCAACGGGTGTGGCACGCGTGGCGCCGCTCGATCGCGAGTGCGACGATCCAGATCGGTGTGTTAACCGCGGTGCGAACCCAATGGCGACATTCTGATTTTTTTGCCCAACCCGCCGAACTCTACGCCCGAGACCGGCGTACCAGGAGCTTGAGATTCGCTGAGCTTGAGATTCGCTCCCCGCTGGGGCATTTTTAGGCTGCTTGTAGGCCAGGAATATTAAAAATGCTCAACAAGTCGGCCGTCAGAGAGTCGGTCGCCAGCAAGTCGGTCGTCAGTGGGAATCACAGCGAACCCCCTCGGTGGTCACCTCGATCGATCCCACGCAGTAATCACCGTCGAATTTCCAAGCCGTTGACGACACCGCCCTTTTTGCTCCCAAGATAGTTTCCCAGAGTCCAAGTGCTCATGAGTGATAACCAACCTGACTCGGCCAGTACGACCGCCCAAGACACGCGACGCCCGATGATCGAAGCGGTCGGGTTGAGCAAGTTCTATGGTCCCTTTGCCGCTGCCCGCGACGTGACGTTCTCCGTTCGCGAAGGTGAATTGGTCGCGTTCTTAGGTCCCAATGGGGCCGGCAAGAGCACGACCATGAAAATGCTGACCGGCTACATCGCGCCGAGCGAGGGGCATGCAAAGATCGCCGGATTCAACATGATGGAGAATCGGATCGAAGGCAGCCGCCACCTCGGATACCTTCCCGAAAACGGCCCGCTCTATCCTGAGATGACCCCGTCAGGCATGTTGAACTTCTTTGCCGACGCACGCGGTCTGACAGCAGCCAAAAAGAAAGACCGCATCGATGCGGTCATCGAAATTTGCGATCTCTCATCAGTCGTCTACAAACCGATCAGTAAATTGTCCAAAGGTTTCAAACAACGCGTTGGGATGAGCCAGGCACTCCTGCACGAACCGGACGTTTTGATCATGGACGAACCGACCGCTGGCTTGGATCCCAACCAAGTTCGTGGTGTCCGCAAAACGATGCGTAAATTAAGCGAAACGAAAACGATTCTGCTCAGCACGCACATTCTGCAAGAAGTCGAAGCGATGGCCAGCCGCGTTGTGATGATCAACGAAGGTCGGTTGGTCTACGACGGCGACGTACCGGGATTGCGTGAACACGGCAAAGAAAACTTGGACGATGCGTTCCACACTTTGACCCACGGCGCCCACATCTAGTCGCCCGTTCGTCAAACACGACAAACATCCTTTCAAAACAGATGGCTGGAATTTAGCCGCCCATCAAAAGCTTTCGGCACTCGAACCACTTTTTTCAAAAAAACTATCACCATGACGCTAAACAACGTCGTCTTCGCTCTGCTGAACTTGTTGATCTTGGACGCCATTTTCTTGTGCGTTCTGTTAGCCATCATCGCCGTCCTGGCGGGAACCAAACGTGCGGCCTTTGCAGTGATGAAACGCAATTTCTTTGCGTATTTCAGCAATCCAACCGGTTACGTTTTTCTCTGCATCTTTGTCTTCCTGACCTCGCTGGCGGCGTTTTGGCCCTACGAGTTTTTTAATCAAAACCTGGCCACGCTGGACCAGCTGAATTACTGGTATCCGTGGATCATGCTGGTGTTCATTCCAGCGATCACGATGAGTATCTGGGCCGAAGAAAAACGGCAGGGAACCGACGAGTTGTTGCTGACACTGCCGGCCGATGACTTTGACATCGTGATCGGCAAATACATGGCCGCTGCAGCAATTTTCACATCGTCGCTGCTGTTCAGCCAGCTGAGCACCTTTGTGACCTTGGCGATTTTGACCGAAGGCGGATTGGACACCGGACTGATCTTTACGACCTATCTGGGTTACTGGTTTGTCGGACTGACTATGATCGCGATCGGTATGGTCGCATCGTTCTTGACCGGCAACCTGACGGTCGGTTTCATCCTGGGTGCCCTGTTCAACGCACCGTTGGCATTTGCTTCTCTAGCCGACTCGTTCATTCCCGAACGCGAGATCATCGGAATCAACTTTGCAAAATTGGTCCAGGAAAGCGGCATCGCACGCACCTTTGACGACTTCGGCCGCGGAGTGATCAGCATTTCGTCGGTCACGTATTTTTTGCTGGTGACCTCGGTCGCTTTGTACGCCTGCATGGTTCTGATCGGGCGTCGACACTGGACGGGCGGCAAAGACGGACACACGATGGCATGGCACTACCTCGCACGGATCATCGCGTTGGTGATTATCACCGGCGGTGCGGTTACGATTTTTCGGAACTGGGATTTTGTCCGTCGTGACATGACCGAGGGCAAAGTCAGCTCGCTGGCCGACGCAACCGTACGGATGATCGAAACGCTGGAATCCGATCGACCGATTGTGATCGACGCGTTCATCAGCGCCGAAGTCCCCGAGCAGTACGCGCGCACGCGATACGAACTGGTCAATTTGCTGAAAGAATTCCGTAGTAAGGCATCCAGCAAAGGCCGCGCGATCGAAGTCAACTTGCACGACAACATCGAACTATTCAGCGAAGAAGCCGCGTTGGCATCCGAACGATTCGGCATTCAACCTGTCACCCGAATGGTCCGCGAACAAGGTTCTTTTCAACAAAAAGAATTGATACTCGGAGCCGCTTTCCGTGCCGGACTGGAGAAAGTCACCGTGCCGATATTTGAGTACGGCATTCCGGTCGAATACGAACTCGTCCGATCGATCAATACGGTTGCTCGCGGTGAACGAAAACGTATCGGAATTGTTGCCACCGACGCCCGCTTGATGGGCGGCACCGTGATGCAAGGGATGTCGTTCCAGCAGATCGAAAAACATCCGATCGTGGACGAACTGGCCAAACAATACGAAGTCGAACAGGTGGATTTGACGTCGCCGGTTACCCCCGGCGTCTACCACGCCTTGGTTGCCTCACAACCCTCGTCGCTTGCACCGCCGCAATTCGATCGATTACTCGAAGCGGTCAAGGCAGGCGTCCCTGTCGCGATCTTCGAAGACCCACTGCCATTCGCGCGGCAAGATATCCCCGGCACCGGTGCCCCCAAACAACAACAAGGCGGCATGTTCGGTGGCGGTGGCGGCCCGCAACCCAAGGGCGATATCCGTCAATTGTGGGAGATCCTGGAACTCAGTTCGCCAGGACGTCCCGGCATGCAGGGCTATTACGATCCCGATCTGATCTGGCAGGACTACAACCCGTACCCGAATTTGGACATGAACGTCGATCCAATGTGGGTGTTCATCGACGAAAACGCGCCCGGTGTGAAAGCCGACGAAGCCGTCAGCAACGAAAACGAGATCACATCGGGGCTGTCGCAAGTCCTGGGCTTGTACGTCGGTGCCATCGAAGCGAAGAAGGAAGCGACGCTCAAGCACACGCCGCTGCTGACCACTGGCGAAATGAGCGGCACGATCCCGATGAGCAAATTGCGGAACGTGCTGATGGGTCAAGCCGATTTGATGTCGCAAATCGACGGACTGCAACCGCGACAGTCGATCGCGATGGCAATCGAAGGCGAACCGCAAACGGTCGCCGCCGGTGAAGACGAAGAGGGCAAGGCAAAGACGCTGTCCAAACCCGGCATCAAGGTGGCCTATGTCGCGGACACCGATTTTATGCTGCCCGTCTTTTTGCAAATCCGAGCCGATCCCGATCAAGCCGCCGATATGCGATTTCAGTTCCAGAACGTCACATTCCTGCTGAACACGATCGACTGGTTGACCGGCGAGAACGAATTCATCGAAGTCCGAAAGCATGAACCGCATTTCGAGAGCTTGCGAATGATCGATGCCGTCAAGGAAGAAGCCAGTAGCGCGGTGCGTCGTCGAACCAAGAAATTCAAGGACGACTATGACGAAGTGATTCGCGAAGCCCAGGAAGACATGGAGCAGTCGTTGCAATCATTGCGCGAAGAACTGGAAGATCTGCAAAAGGGCAGCCAGAACGGCGAAGTGCCGCAGAATTTGATCCGCGCAAAAATGATTGAGTTCCAAACGATTTCCGAACGTCGCCAACGAATGCTGGAGGTCAAACAGGCCAAGGCAGAGATGGAACGCGAGCGAAACGTCAAGAACATCCAACGCGAAGCGGATCAGGAAGTGACCGCGATTCAGAACAAGGTCAAGGGATTTGCCGTGGCATTGCCATGCATCCCGCCATTGATCGTCGGCGTGATTGTGTTTGCATCACGACGATTGCGTGAACGAGAAAACATCAGCAAGGCCCGCTTGAAATAAGCACGTCGAAACGAACGAGAGAAATCTGGTGAACGAAGCTAAAAAGACTGGACTATTTTGGGTAGTCGCTGCCGTTGTATTGGTCGCGACCACGATTGTGACTTGGCCAAAATCCGCCGTCGACGATTCCGAGACTCTGGGTACCCTGATCAATGAACCGCTATTTAGCACGTTCAAAGATCCACTGTCGGTAGCCAGCATGAAAATCGTCACGTTCGACGAAGAACAGGGGAAGCTTGCCAATTTTGAAGTGAGCAAGGATCCCGAAACCGGTGATTGGACGATCATCACACGCAAAGGCTATCCGGCCGACGCCGTGGAACAGATGAAAAACGCCGCCAATGCGCTGGTCGATCTGAAGGTCCTGGACATCGTTCCCTGCACGCGCGAAGACCACGATGATTTGGGGGTGGTCGAACCGAAAATGGAGGACTTGTCCGTCGGTGACGAAGGCGTCGGGCGTTTGGTCACGTTTCGTGATGCCAGCAAGAATATCGTCGCGTCGCTGATCATTGGTGACCGTGTCAAAGACAACGAAGAGCAACTTTATGTCCGTATCCCCGGGCAAGACCCCGTCTATGTGGTTGCGTTGGACGACGCGCCGCTGACGACCAAATTCCAAGATTGGATCGAAGACGATTTGCTGAAACTCAGCAGCATCGACATCGATCAAATGCA
>JABDKS010000615.1 GCA_013002105.1 Pirellulaceae bacterium
TTGGCCAAGACGTTGCTGGTCAGCAAGCTGGCCGAAACGATGTCGCTGAAGTTCAGCCGTATTCAGTTCACGCCCGACTTAATGCCGATGGACATTACCGGGACTGACATCTTGCAGGACAACGAAAGTGGTCGGCGTGAGTTTCAGTTCGTTTCCGGTCCGGTGTTCGCCAACATCGTGCTGGCTGACGAAATCAACCGTGCTCCACCCAAGACACAAGCCGCGATGCTGGAAGCCATGCAAGAGCATCGCGTGACGGTGTTGGGTAAAGAGTACAAGCTGGACGATCCGTTCATGGTCTTGGCCACCCAAAACCCGGTCGAACAAGAGGGTACGTATCCACTGCCGGAAGCCCAGCTTGACCGCTTTATGTCGCTGATCGAACTCGACTATCCCAACGAAGAAGAGGAGATCGAGATTGCCAGAACAACGACGGGTGGTGAACTGCCCGAACTGGATCATTTGATGACGGCCGAAGAGATCATCGCTGATCAAGAATTGGTTCGCCGCGTTCCCGTGCCCGACCACATTTATACTTACGCTGCGCAGTTGGTTCGCAAGACACGTCCCAACACCGATGATGCGCCGGACTGGTTGGGACCGTTGGTGGCTTGGGGCGCCGGACCACGCGCGGTGCAAAACTTGATTCTGGGGGCGAAGAGTCGAGCGGCGCTGGAAGGTAGCTATATGGTGCGCTTGGAAGACGTTCAGCATGTCGCCACCGCCGTATTGACGCACCGTTTGATTACCACGTTCGCCGCGCAAGCCGAACGCGTGACCGCCAAGGACATCGTCAAACGTCTGGTCGACGAAAACCAATCGTAATCAACGTAGGCCAGGACCTGTCCTGGCGCCTCTGCCCCGTGCCAGGACAGGTCCTGGCCTACGACTACAACCAATCCTGTATGAGCACTGAACGTCGTCAACGTGAATTCTTAGAGCCGCATGTGTTGGCGCGGCTCGGTGCGCTGCCGTTGATGGCGCGCAAACCAATGCTGGGCAACGTTTCGGGTCGGCATGCCAGCCCGCACCGTGGCGCCAGCGTCGAATTCGCCGAATATCGCAAGTATGTTCCCGGTGACGATCTGCGGCGTTTGGATTGGCGGGCTTATGGTCGCAGCGATCGATTCTTTGTCAAAGAATTCGAGGCTGATACGAATCTGCGGATGGTCTTGGTGCTGGACACGAGCGGCTCGATGGACTTTGGATCGGTCGGCATGACCAAGCTGGAGTATGCCCGCCGCGTCGCCGCCACGCTCAGTTATCTGGCGATCCAGCAAGGTGACGCCGTTGGC
The DNA here is from genome assembly GCA_013002105.1 of Pirellulaceae bacterium. The sequence continues at coordinate 1,296 of JABDKS010000615.1, forward strand.
TTGGCCTGTGTCGCCGGCGGAATCACCAAAAACATCCCGGCCCGTCGAAACCCGGCACATCTGCAAACGGTTTTTGACACTTTGGAAGAAACCCAACCGCAAGGTGAAACCGGCTTACAGGAGGTCCTGCACGAGTTGGCTGAAACGGTCCGTCAGCGGGCTCTGGTCGTGATCATGTCGGATATGTTCATCGAACCCGAGGCGATGCGCGACTGTTTCGAGCATTTGCGTTTTCGCAAACATGACGTGTCGGTGTTTCATTTACTGGATCCGGAAGAATTGGCTTTCGATTTTCAGCGGCCCACGCGGTTTTTGGATATGGAAGGCGGCACCGCGATTTTTGCCGAGCCCAACGAAATCGCCGATCGCTACTTGAAAGCACTGAATGATTACTTAACGGCCGTCAAAAAAGTTGTGTTGGAAACGGCGGTTGATTATCGCCGCATCAGCATCGATCGATCCTATGAACGCGAGTTGACTGACTTTTTGGTTGGTCGCGCGAATCAAGGGGGCCGCCGATGAGTTTCCTGCAGCCATGGATGTTGTTGGCTCTGCCGTTGGTCGCCTTGCCGATCATCATTCACTTGATCAATCAGTGGCGGTATCAGACCAAGCAGTGGGGCGCGATGATGTTTTTGCTGCAAGCCAATCGGATGGCTCGCGGCTATGCGCGGTTGCGTCAATGGTTGATTTTGGCGATGCGGTGTGTGGCGATCGCGGGCCTGTTATTTGCTGTCGCCCGACCCCTGGCCAGTGGATTGCTGGGATGGACAGCCGGTGGACGTGCTGACACGACCATTGTCTTGCTGGATCGGTCGCCCAGTATGCAACAGGCTGGGCTGGGTGGTCAGTCCAAACTGGATACCGGCAAGCGGCAACTTGCCGGTGCGCTCCAAACGTTGGGATCATCGCGTTGGGTGCTAATCGACAGCAACGAAATGAAACCGCAAACGTTCGATTCGATTGATGCTTTGGTCGACTCGCCGGGAATGACCGGAGCCGGTGCCACCGCGGATATCCCCGGGATGTTGCAGTCGACCGTTGATTATTTGAAGAACAATCAGCCGGGTGCGACCGAAGTCTGGATCTGCAGTGACTTGCGTTCGCCCGACTGGAATGCCGACAGCGGAAATTGGACGGCGATTCGCGAAGCCTTCAGTCAGTTGCCGCAGTCGGTGCGGTTTCATTTGCTGGCGTATCCCGAGCAGAGTCCCGCGAATGTGGCGATTCGGGTGACCGGCGTGCGGCGGGTCAGCGGCCCCAAGGGCAACGAATTGTTGCTCTCGCTGCAGCTCTCACGCGACTCCGAACAAGAACTTGACTTGACGTTGCCGGTGCAGATCGAAATCGAAGGCGCCCGCACGGAATTGGAAGTCACCTTGTCGGGCGGACAAGTCGAATTGAAAGATCACCGCATCACGCTGTCGGGCAATCGGCAGCGCGGTTGGGGCAAGGTCTCGATT
>JABDKS010000649.1 GCA_013002105.1 Pirellulaceae bacterium
GCTCTCGGATCAGTCGCGTTCGCAACAAGGACAGAGTATCGCGTTCATGGACGAATTGTCCGCGTTGAATGATGCGATTCAACAGGCAGTCAAACAATCCGATTGGGTCTTGTTGGGTGCGTTGGTCAATCAAGTGCTGGTACTCGTTCCCGAGAATACAAATTACCGACAAGTCGCCGATCAAGTTGCCCAGCGTTTGATCAATGAGGCATCCGCGGCGATGACTGTTCATGACTACGCGTCAGCCAGCGAAATGCTGCAAAGCGTTCCCGACGTCGCCCAAAATGATGACTTTGCCGCGTTACGCGAAAAGATCGAAGAGCTCTGTTGGTATAGCGTTCAGTTGGATCGCGAGCCGTTCGCTACGGCGATGCTGGGACGACTGGCCGTTCGATTTTCCAAGGAGTCACCGGACCATCAGCAGGTCAAGCAACTGCTGAAAGATCTGTCCGTCGCTGTCAAACAACAACCACCTCCCCGTCATGCGTTTGCGCCCTGGAGTGCACCGCAGACGACTTGGGTTGGTGGCGATGTTGGAATACTGGCCGCTCCGCAAAGCATCCAGTGCGGCGAACAACCTGAACTTCGTCAGCATCGCGCACAGCTCTCGGTGGCGTTTGGCTTGGCGATTCAGGGGCTCGGCCGGTCTCGCGTCAGCGAGGGATTGTTGAGCAACAAGAAATCCGTCTTGTCGGCTCTGTCACGTCGCAAACAGTCGTCCGCCTGGGGAATCGACATCGGTTCGACCGCGCTGCGTGCCGTCCGACTGGAGTTGGACGATGACGAAATCGTGTTAGCCGATGTGCAAGTGATCCCCTTTGAATCACCAATTTGCCGCGAGATAGGTCGCTCGCAGGACTTAGCGATCGGCGATGCAATCACTGCGTTCCTGAATGAAAAAGAATCTGATCTCGTATCGGTTCCTGTCTGGATCAATCTGTCGGCAAGCGAGGTCGTCAGTCGCAACGTCGTGCTGCCACCAGTCCCAGACAAACAAGCCGACAAGATGTTGGACATGGAAATCGTGTCCCGCATTCCGTTGAACAAAGAAGATTTGGAACTCGTGCGTTGGATTGCACCGTTGAGTGACGGTGGCGAATCGATTGGGCGACCAGCAATGATCTGCGCCGCACGAAAATCGGTAATCCAGCGGCGACTGGATCTGTGCAACCAAGCCGGTTTGACGGTAAACGGTTTGCAGTGCGACAGCGTTGCCCTGGTCAACTTCGCCGCTCATGAATTTGACGATTTATTCGGCCAAGAGAGTGATGCTGACGAAACGGTCGCGATCGTCGACGTCGGTGCGGCCACTTTGAATGTGGTGATCGCATCGGGCCGGGATCACAAAATCGCGACCTTCCAATACGGTGGCGAGGAACTGACGTCGCTCTTGGCTCGATCGACCAACAAAACACTGGGCGACGCCGACACACTCAAGCGAAATCCGGCAGCGATCCAAAAGCCGGTCGAGATGTTCGCTCCGTTGGAAAATCGAATGGATGTGATTCGATCGCGTCTGAAAAAGTCACTCACTCCGATTCAAAAGGAGTTGGAAGACTCCGACCGCAGCATCTCGCAGACCTGGTGCGTTGGTGGTGGTTGCCTATGCCACAGTTGGATCCGACGCGTTCTTTTGAAATCAAAATAGTCACCCTCCACCCGCCGCCTCCAGTAGTTTTTGATTGAACATGTTCCGACATTTCACCATCCCATTGATCATTCTGTGCGTGCTTGGTTTCACTGGCTGCTCTGGCCCCAGCACCGAAGACCTGATCATGCGCGCAGCACAACGCAAACGCCCGCGTGACGGCGACTTGGAGGAAGAAAAGAAACCGACCGCTGACAATTTGGCTGCCGAAACCCAGTCGGGCAAAAGCACTTCGGCTGACGCAGCGGAGACGTCCAAGTTAGCCGGAATCAATGCGACGGCGGATGACGGCTCACCAGCCGTAACCGATGCCGCCTCTGGCGAAACAGCTCCGCTCGCGGGGATCACGATCAAGCCAATCGATGAACGAAAACCGGATCAGCCACTCAGTGAAACCGAACGACGACAACGAGCGTTCGATCATTTGAAAGGAATCGGCAAAGCCCTGGAGAAGTCAACGAACAACTACAAGTACTATCCCCGCAGATTCGCCTCGAACTCGGCTGGGATTCCCACGCTGTCATGGCGCGTCGAATTACTGCCTCACCTCGGGTACGAAGCTCTCTATAAACGTTTCGATCTCTCCAAGCCATGGAACATGGAGCCGAACAAATCATTGCTGCAGTACATCCCCGACGAATACGTCTCGCCCGAGCGTTTCGATACCAATACCAATTTTCTGCTTCCTGCCGCCCAAGCGTTGTTGTTCGGCGACAACAAGCCGATGCGTGCTGAAAAAGTCGAAGACGGCATTGAAAATACAATCATGCTGCTGGAGATCGATGATGAATATTGTGTACCGTGGACGAAGCCGGCCGACTACGAACCAAAGAACATTCGGTTGATGCGAGCCGACCTGGGCCAACTGCGCGGCGATGGCACATTTGCATTGTGGGCCAATGGATGGCCAGTGTTGCTGGGCAGCGGACTAACGAACGAGCAATTGTTCAAAGCCATGACGTTTGAAGCCGGGGACACACAAAGAGCGGGGGACATTCATCGCGATATCACCGTGGGCGCCGTCAGCGACGCGGCCACAATCGTCGTCAGCACCACCCCTACCGGACCTCCAACGGAATCTCCAAGCGAACTGAGCAAGCCGGAGCTTGTCAATGCAATTCCTCGCGAACGACCACCCACTGAAAGCGAAATCGCCACGGCGTCAAAGATGCTGCGCGAAATCTACGCCAAGCGAATGACCGACGCCAAAAAGAATAGCGAAAAACGATCGTTGGCGAGCGAAATGATATCCGATGCCGCCCAAATGCCGTCGGATCTGGCCGGCGCCTTTACGCTGCAATCCGCCGCGATGAAGTTGGCGTCCGATAGCGGCGGCGTCGAACAACTCTGCGAGGCGATCGATCAACGCGTTGGACGGTTCGACGTCGATGCGTACGACCAGAATATGGCGGCACTGTTGAATTTCGCCAAAATGTCCTTCGACAAAGATCCCGATGAAATCGAGGGCGAAGAATACCTGGCCCGCTCGCTACGAGTGATCCGAGCGGCAATCTCTGTCAACGACTTCGTCGGTGCTGCGGCTTTGGCAAGACACTCCTTTGGGTTCATCGATCGCGATAACTACGACGAACTCCCCAAAGACCTGAACCGTTTGCGAGTCCTGCTGGCATCGGCGCAGCGGGAGTTCGACAAAGCTTCGGAACATTTGCAGGCCTATCGCGACGATCCGAACGATGTCGATGCCGCTGCAACGTTCGGCCGGTTTCTCTGTTTCATTAAGGGCGACTGGGAAGTCGGCTTGCCGCTGTTGGCCATGGGCGGAAACAAAACGTTGATGCAGATGGCCCAGTTGGATCTGCAAGGCGCCAGTTCTTTTCGCGACGAAATGGTCATTGGCGATGCCTGGTGGGAACTCTCACAGCAGACGCGCAACGGTCTCTATCGCCAAGCATCACAGGAACGTGCCGCGTTCTGGTATCGACAAGCGGTCTCTCAGGTGCCGCCATCGCTGGACAAAATCCATGTCGAATCCCGGTTGAGTCAACTGAAGAACAGCCAACCGACTAGTCCGATTGCACTGGTCGAACACTTGGCCAAAGAAGTCGGCGTCGACCTGAGCCAAAGTCTGTCCGACATCGCCAACGGTCAGCGAAAGATCGCCCGCCGCAATGATGACGGCGACGATTGAACAAAAAAAACGCCGCCCAAGATTGGGCAGCGTTTCGTTTCTTCGGCAGGCCCGGACGGACCCTGGTATCATCGCGCCAGAACACGTCCTGGCCCACGTCGAACCGCCAAGTCTTCTAGAACCGTGACTGAAACTGGAAGTAGAAGAAGTCGGCGTCAGCGTCGGTTGGGACACCAGCGGTCGTCGAATAATAATCACCCGCATTGAAATGCGAGTAACCCAACAAGACATTGTTCCGCGGGTTCAAATTGATGTTCAATAGTACATCGATTTCTTGACCCAACTCCTTATCGCCTGCCGCGTTCGCCGCATTGAACGGTTGCATCGTCACGCCGTAGGGCGTGGTGGCTTGATCCAAGAAAAAGTGGTGATACCACAAGATCAATTTCACCTTCGGGCCCATCACGGGAGTGATGAACTGGAAGTTAATGTCGTGGAGATTCCGTCGGCCAAACAAGTCCATCAGTCCATTGTACTTGTGAGCAAGCGGGAACAAGTGGTCGAAGCTGTCGTCACCGCGTGCGGCCGGAACGTCGTCGCCACCGGAGGCGTAGTCGTACCACGCCCAGACGATCGGGTTCCACTCGCCACAATGTGTGCAAATGCTCAGTTTCTTACCCAGACCTCCGGTGAAGAAACTAGCGCTGTGGCTACCGTAACCAGGACTGTTGTCGCCGAACTGAACGCCGCCTTCGATGTCGTACAACACACCCCGATCGGACGTCCCGCTGATGCGGCTGCCCAAGGTGTGGTAGCTGAAGTCAACGACATCGTTCACTAAACCCAAGTAATAGGCGTCCATCGTGCCCAACGCGGTGTTGGAGTTCGAGGCGTAGACGCCAAAGAAATCGACATCTTCATTGGCATCGTCGACCTTGTCTTCGTTCGCGGCATTGCGATTCATCGGATTGACAAAGAATCCATCGACTGTCACGTCGCCCGCTTTATAAGTGCCACGAACACCATCGAAAGTCCGACGCGTGTTGGCCCAGTCCAGTGGTGAAACCAATCGTTGCGAACCCAGCAGCAACTCTTGTCGTCCCAATCGAATCGACAATGAATCCGTCAGTCTTGTATCCAGAAATAGATTCTGAATTTCGCCACGGTTCTCTTCGATAGGACGATTATTGAAAGTCTCTCCGCCCGAGTCGGCGTATAGGTATTCGCCGTAGATCCGGAAGACATCGTTCAGGCGCAAGTTGGCGAACATGCGGTAACGCGTCAACCAAAACTCGTCATCGCGACCGGTCAAACCGAGTCCACGATGATTGTTTTCGTGGTGATAACGCATGCGAACTTCGCCGCCAACGTCCAATCGGCCATCCCACATGCCTTTGAGTCCGTCACCCAAGAACGATGGACCGTCATAACATCGATCGTTCAGGTAGCTGTAATCGTTGGCGTAGAAGACACCTTTGTAGGCGCCAACCATTTTCGCTGTGGCTGCTTCTTTCTTTTTCTTGGTGCAGCAGGTGCTGTTACAGCAACGACAGGGCGTAGCTGCATAGGTCGGTGCCGCATCCGCACTTGGTTGGGCCTTTTCGACAGGCTGGGCGTCAGGTTCCGCCATCGGAGTTGGCTGAGCAGGCGCTGTGGTCGGCACAGGTGGTTCGTCATACTCATTCTGAGCTGCCACCACCTGGACCGAGCCGTGGCGCGTGTCGTTGATGACAGTTATAGGGGTGGTATGAATTTCTTCGAGCGCAGCCGAACTGTTCGAGTCGAAGTAGGACTGTGGAGATGCACCATTGGACGCGTCTTGAGCCGACACAACGCTGGTTGTGCCAATGGCCAAGGTCATTGCCGAAGCAAACACCCGCGCATGGTGCCATGGTCGAATAGACATGGCGGTGAGGTTCCTTCCTCGCTGGATCGTTTAGATAAAGGTCTTACTTTTCTGGCCGATTGATCGTGCTGGAACCTTTCGATCCCCACCTTCGAATCGATAAATTGCCGAGGCATAACCTGATCAACCCTCCCCGCGAGCTTCCGGTTCTCCAGGGAGTATCTGTTGAATCGACGCCGGAGGTCGGTGAAACTGAGCTCTATGCGACAGAGCCAAACATCGCGAACAACCCGTATATCTGGCACTCAAACAGCTACGCGGTTGCACAGACATTCAGCAACAAGCGAGATCGTCGGGCGATGAGACCCTGATACAAGCGCAGACCAGCCACTCAAAGCCACGGATGGAACCACTGACGATTCATTCATAAGTATCGTTCATCACTACAATCGCGACCCGTTGGCAAAATCTCATCGATACGGCTTGGTTCCCGCCCTCATTGGCCGGCTAACGAATGGGCCAATGTCCCCCCAACGCCACGCAACTTGGCACCGATGCCTTGGAATTGTGCATCCCTTCGCGTCTCGATTGCTTCACATCAAGAGCAGCAAATCGCGTGAAACAAAACATTGAGCTTTGTTTTGGGCGTAGGGGAAAACTGTTTGCCTTTGTCAACACATGTCGTCTCATCGAGCCGACCTTCGCCGTTTCGCGGTGCGTGCTCACCGGAGCTTTGGCACGGGCGTTGCGTGGGGTTCATTTGCACACTCTCGATCACCGGCGAGACGTGCCCCCCCTCGCAGTGGCGGAATGCGAAGGAATGCAGTTCCACAATTTCAACTTTTACTAGCCACTACGACGGATGCAACGAATGCACTTCTGCTCTCTTCCCAGTCGCGGTACGTCTACGTTCTCACGTGCGTTGACCATCGTACTACTCAGTTGTGTCGCCTTCGGCATCGGCTGCAGCGACTCGCAAATCACGCTTGATGATCTCGAGTCTGCGGTCGCCGCGCATGAAAAGGCGATCGCTGATGCCGCCATTCCGGATTCTGGCGAGACTGCTGACGACGACGCGACGTCTGATACTGAGCCTGAACCGATCCTTATCGCCGATGTGTTGGACATCGAAAAACCCGATCTGAAATTTGGGTTCATCAAACTGACCGACTGTGCTCCGCTGGTCATTGCCAAGGAAAAAGGCTACTTCGAAGACGAGGGACTCAACGTCGAAGTCGAAGCACAATCCAACTGGAAAGTCCTGCTCGATCGCGTGATTGACGGTCAATTGGACGGTGCCCACATGCTGGCTGGCCAGCCGATCGGAGCAACCATCGGATTTGGCACCAAGGCGCACGTGATCACTGCCTACAGTTTGGACTACAACGGCAACGGCATCACAGTCAGTAACGACATTTGGAAACAGATGCAGGAGAACGACGAAGCGTTGCAAAGTGAAACGCCGCCGCATCCCATTTCTGCCGCATCGCTCAAGCCAATCGTCGATAGCTACAAACAAGAGGGCAAAGATTTCAACATGGGAATGGTGTTCCCAGTAAGCACGCACAATTATGAAATCCGCTATTGGCTAGCTGCCGCCGGAATTCACCCTGGTTTTTACACCGAAGAAAACATCACCGGCATGGTGGACGCCGATGTATTGCTCTCGGTCACACCGCCACCGCAAATGCCGGCGACCTTAGAAGCCGGAACAATTCTGGGCTACTGCGTTGGTGAGCCGTGGAATCAACAAGCGGTTATCAAAGGCATTGGCGTTCCAGTCACGACCAACTACGACATTTGGAAAAACAACCCAGAAAAGGTCTTCGGTGTCTCGGCTGAGTGGGATGAGAAGTACCCCAATACGCACATCGCGATTGTCAAAGCGTTGATTCGTGCCGGCAAGTGGCTCGATGAAACCGACGCGAGTGGCAAACTGGTCAACCGACAAGAAGCGGCGAAGATTCTTAGCGGTAAAGACTACGTCGGTGCCGACGAGGACGTGATCGACAACTCCATGACCGGCACGTTTGTCTTTCAGAAAACGGACGTCCGTCCGATGCCCGATTTCAACGTGTTCTTCAAACATGAAGCCAGTTATCCCCACTACAGCGACTGCATTTGGTTTTTGACACAGATGCGCCGTTGGGGCCAGATCACTGAGCCTCAGCCGGCCAGTTGGTATGCGGAGCGAGCAAAAGAGATTTACAAGCCGGAGATCTACCGCAAGGCGGCAGCCATGTTGGTTGCCGAGGGTAAGGTCGACGAAAGCGAATTTCCTGCGGCGGACTACGACGGCTACCGACCCGCCTCTGGCGACTTCATCGATGGCAACACGTATGACGCCAAGGATCCGATTGGATACATCAACAGCTTCGTCATCGGAAACAAGGACGAAGAAACGTTGGCAAAGCAATAAGCGAAGACGCCCGGCAACGCGGTTGGGGAACCGCGTTGTCAATGTGTACGAGCGTGTTGGCTGACCGCCTCAGTCGGCACGTTTCGGAAGCGGCCTTCAAGGCCGGGCGTTAGGGCTCCGGTGCCCTACGCCCGACCTGGCCGTGAGCCACACCCGACAAACAACTGACAAAAACTCAATTCTGAAAACCCATTGATAGTTTGGATAGGCAATGAACTGGCGCGGCAACCTACTGAGATTCTGCAACGTTGCGGGCTTACCGATTCTGGAGCCCTTCGTTCGCTTGGCGGCGGGCGAAGACCCCAAAGAACAAATGGCGGGCATCGCAAAATTCGTTTTGCTGCCGATCGTTGCCGTCGCACTTTTCTTGGGTGCCTGGTCGATCTCCGCCAAAGCGGTTGTGACCGATAGCATGCAGCTGCCAAGTCCCACATCGACGTGGGAAGCGGGCAAGGAATTGTTTGGTATGCACTTCGCCCAACGGTCGCAGGACAAAATCAAACAAGAACAAAAACTGCAGGAGGCGGTCTCTTTTTTAGCTCAGGCCAAGCGAATGGAGCGCCAAGCTGCTACCGCTTCGGCCACCGATCAAGAGAAACTGTTAGCCAATGCGCTGATCTACAAGAAGAAAGCGGTCCAGTCGGCGAATTATCGAGCTTCCAGTGCCCCCACATTCATCGACCAGATCTTCACGAGTTTGAAAACCGTCTTCTTTGGGTTTGCGATCGCGACGTTAATTGCGGTGCCATTGGGCGTTTTGTGTGGGATGAGCCCCTGGTTCAACGCGGCACTGAATCCGTTCATTCAAATCTTCAAACCTGTCAGCCCGTTGGCTTGGTTACCGTTAGCCGGATTGATCATCATCTGGGCGTACAGCGGAACCAAACCGGGCGAGACGTTTTTTGACAAAGCGTTTTTGATTTCGGCGGTCACCGTTTCGCTTTGCTCGCTGTGGCCGACGCTGGTGAATACAACACTGGGCGTGGCCAGTGTCGACAAAGATTATTTGAACGTTGCGCGAGTTTTGAAACTGACCTGGTCGCAAAAGCTTTTCAAAATCATCTTGCCGGCGAGTTTGCCGCTGATGTTCGCGGGCTTGCGAATCAGCTTGGGCGTTGGCTGGATGGTGTTGATTGCGGCGGACATGCTGGCTCAGAACCCTGGATTGGGCAAATTCGTTTGGGACGAATTCCAAAACGGCAGTAGCCAAACGTACGCTCGAATCGCGTTCAGTGTGATCATCATCGGCGTCATTGGGTTGCTGCTCGACCGAGTCATGATCTTCCTGCGAAACCTCGTTAGTTTCGGTAATCCCGCTGCCGCATAAGTCGACCAACTGACTCCGACATTAGAGACCCCACCAATATGAGATTCGTATGAACGTCGCATTGCTGCCCCATCCGCCGATCACCACTCGCGTGGACGATACCGCGCCCGCTCCGCTGCTTTCGATGCGAAACGTATGCAAAGGTTATGGCAGCGGTGTGACGCGAACCGAAGTGTTGGACAACATCAACTTGAACGTGCGTGAAGGCGAATTCCTGGCCGTGGTTGGTTTCTCCGGCAGTGGCAAAACGACTTTCACGCAGTTATTGGCGGGGTTAATTGCGCCCGACAGTGGATCGATCACGATGGACGGCGAACAGATCACCGGTCCGGGTCCCGATCGTGGATTGGTTTTCCAGAACTACTCATTGCTCCCTTGGCTGACCGTTCGCGGCAATATCGCGTTGTCGGTTGATCGCGTCTTTCGCTACTGGGGTCGCGGTCAACGGCGCGATCACGTGGAAAAGTTTATCGAGATGGTCGGCCTGACGCATGCGGCCCATCGTCGACCGCACGAACTGTCCGGCGGGATGCGACAGCGTGTTTCACTGGCCAGGACGTTGGCGATGAAGCCCAAGGTTTTGTTATTGGATGAGCCACTTTCGGCTTTGGATGCACTGACTCGCAGTGTCATGCAGGAAGAAATTCTGCGGATCTGGGAAGAGGAGCGTCAAACGTGTTTGATGATCACCAATGACGTTGATGAAGCGATCTACTGTGCCGATCGAATCGTTCCCCTGAATCCAGGTCCCAATGCGTCGCTGGGCCCCATGTTCACGGTCGAACTGGAACGCCCACGCGACCGGTCGGCGCTGAACCACAACGAACAATTCAAGGCGTTACGAAATGCCGTGACGAATTATTTGGTGGCCGTGCGGCAAAAATCACGTGCCGACGAAGCCGCATCCTCGACGGCAAAAACCTACAAGTTGCCTGACTTAAAACCTGCCAGCCTGGCCCTTCCCCGACGTACCCTGCTCGATCGTTCCGTGTGACCACGGGCCAGAACCAGTCGAAATCACGGGCCCAGTACGTGCCCCGTTTTTACCTTGCTCCAACACCCTCTCGCGACACCGGAATTTTATGGCTGGCTACGTCGAAATGTATCGTCTGGGAAAGACGTACGACACAACCAACGGTCCCGTTGTGATTGTCGAAGAATTCAACCTGGACATGAAGCAAGGCGAATACGCTTGCTTGCTGGGCCACTCTGGGTGCGGCAAAAGCACCGTCCTAATGATGGCGGCAGGTTTGAATCCTATTACCACCGGCGGCATCGTGGTGGCCAATCATGAAATCGACGGGCCGGGTCCCGATCGCGGCGTTGTCTTTCAGTCGCCCTGCCTGATGCCATGGATGACAGCGATCGAGAACGTTTTGCTGGGCGTCGATCAAGTCTATCCCCACGGCAGCAAGATTCAGCGGCATGATATCGCCGCCTATTACCTCTCGCTGGTCGGACTCGGCGACAGCCTGACCAAACGTGCCGCCGACCTCAGTCAGGGCATGCAGCAGCGCGTCGGGATCGCTCGCGCGTTCGCATTGAAACCCAAGATGTTGCTGTTGGATGAACCCTTCGGCATGCTCGATTCGCTGACACGAATGGAATTGCAAGAGATCCTGTTGGAGATCTTGATGCGGGACAAAGTCACGACATTGATGATTACCCACGATGTCGACGAAGCCCTGTTCATGAGCGACCGCGTGGTGATGATGACCAACGGACCGAGGGCTCGTGTCGGCGCGATCTTTGAGATGCCGTTCGAACGACCGCGAAATCGCACAGAAGTGTTGGAACATCCCGAGTATTACGAATATCGCGAAAAGCTTATTACGTTTTTGGAAGACCAAGACCACAAAAAGATGCAGGAAGACGCCGCCAAGTTGGAGGCAAAGAAGCAAGCCGAGCAAAAAGCCGAATCGCTTGTTGATTCAGCGTGATTTACGTGACGCATTCGTACCACCGAACTGCCGATTCCGTTCGCTCCATCCATTAATCACTCACTCAGAATGACACTCGTTCAGCCAAAGATCTTCCCGAACACCTTTTTGTCGGACGTCCGCACGTACCGAGTCGATCCGGGGCAGGGAATACAGTGTGAAATTGTTTGCGCGCTGGATCAGTTGGCAGCCACCGCAGCAGACAGCGGAACGGCTGAATTGGTCGTGCAACACAGCGACTCGCAGGAAGACTTTCGGGCCGCAATCGCCGTCCCAATCTATCGCCGTGATCACGTTGTCTCGGTGGCCGTACTGGCCACCGAAGGTCATCCGGACACGACCGGTGTGTTCGAGATATGGTCTCCCACGGGATCCTACGAAGAGCTGAGCTTGAGTAAGGGTTACTACGGAAACCTCGCCCGTTTTCAAAACGTGTCCTCGTTTGTTCGCTTCGAAAAAGGCTCCGGTCTGCCCGGACAGGTGTGGAATGGTTTTCGGAGTGTGATTCATTCCGAACTTTCAAAGCATCCAGGGTTTCTGCGGGCCGCCGGCGCATCGGCGGGCAATCTCCATACCGCGATTGGGATTCCCGTTGCCGGACAACATTATCGCAGCTCGGTATTGTTGCTCAGCAGCCAGGAATCACCCATCGCAACAGGCTTTGAAGTTTGGCGGGCGGACCCCGATGGATTCACGCTCGAATCGGCCGACTATGACTGCGACTCCTACCGCATCGCGGTTGGCTCTCAAATCGCATCGACCGACGGATTGCCTGGATTAGCGGCCCAGTGTGGCGGCGCGGTGCTGTGCGATGAGACCGATTTGTTGTCGGTCGGTCGTGACTGGGCGACGGCAGCTTCATCAGACGTTAGCCGTCCATCCGGCGGATTGGCGCTCCCGTTTTTCGAAGCCGATGACCTTACCAGTGTTACGGTGCTTTTGTTTTAAATGTCTACCACTCTTCCTGTCGTCCAGCCGTCACTCGATTTGGTCGAGCAACTTCTCGCCGAGCAGCAATCGCTGACCGCCGTCGAACAGTTTAGCGCGCTGCATGAGGCGGGGGACGGGCGCACTTTCGGTGAACCGGATCAAGCGCGTTATTACCAAAAACTGCTGCCGGCCACGGCTCCGCAACCGGGTCAGCAATTTTCGTTCGAAGTCGATTTGGATCAATGCAGCGGATGCAAAGCCTGCGTCGTCGCGTGTCATACCCTCAACGGTCTTGACGAAGACGAGAGCTGGAGGCGAGTCGGAACTTTGACAATTGGCGAGCAAGCTCCCCGCATTCAACATGTCACGACTGCCTGCCACCATTGCGAAGACCCGGGTTGTTTGAATGGATGTCCGGTCAAGGCGTACGACAAAGACCCGGTGACCGGAATCGTGCGACATTTGGACGATCAATGCATCGGTTGCAAGTACTGCACGATGATGTGTCCCTATGAAGTCCCACAGTACAGCGAACGACTAGGGATCGTTCGAAAGTGCGACATGTGTCATCAGCGGCTTTCAGCCGGCGAAGCCCCGGCGTGTGTTCAGTCCTGCCCGAACGAAGCGATTGCCATTCGCATCGTCGATGTGGCAAGTGATCGTTTCAGCGACACCGACACGCTTGCCGCGGGAGCGCCCCCGTCAACGATTACCAAACCGACGACCATCTACAAGTCAAATGCCTTGACCGGGAATGAATTGGCGGTGCCTCAGGATCACCAGGTTGATTCCATTGCTGAAAGCCATTGGCCTTTAGCCGTGATGTTGGTCGCAACACAGATCTCCGTTGGAATATTATTGGCTGAACGCGTCGCCGCGTTGTTGGCGATCTTAATCGGGTCACAGCTTCCCATTGCCGCGACACAGTACGCCACCGTGATCGCATTGATGATCGCGGGTGCAGGGATGGGAATTGCCCCGCTGCATTTGGGTCAGCCGCTGCGAGCATGGCGCGTCTTTTTGGGTTTACGAACCAGTTGGCTCAGTCGCGAAGCGGTTGTTTTGGGCAAATACATGGGATTGCTAACCGCGACCGTTGCTCTGACGTGGATGCCGCTGTTTGCCGAATACTTGCCAAGCCTGGTGACCGATCTGATTCCGTCTTGGGCGGCCAAGGCGACGCTCGTCGTAACGTTGATCACTGGCGTCGCGGGACTGGCCAGTAGTGCCATGATCTACGTTGCCACCAAACGTCAACTTTGGCGCACCGATCGAACGTTCACGCGATTCTTTGGCACAACGATTGTCGCCGGTGCCGCTTGGATGGTTCCGGTGTTCTTGTTCGTTCAAGGCTCCAGCCCACTGACTTTGCTAGTCACATTAGCGACCGTCGCTGTGGTCGCAGGCAAACTCTGCTGGGAATGGACTCACTACCTTGCACCGCAGTCGACCGGCGATGAATACCAAATGCGTTCGAGCCAACTGGTTCACGGTCCGCTGGCCAAGACGACGCAATTGCGAATCAAAACCGCGATCGCCGGATTGGGATTGCTCTTGCTTGCCACTGTCTTTGGATGGATCACACCGGTTGTTGGAGCACTGATGGGCGGTGCAGCAGCGATCGCAATCAGTGGCGGTGAATACTGCGAACGATTGCTGTATTTCCAGAGTGTCGTATACGACCGGATGCCGGGGACTTTGAAATGACACGCATAACGACGTTCGAATCAACGCTGGAGTGGACAGCATGAGCGCTTCGATTCCCAGTTCGTTGACGCAACGCGACGATGACGATCCGTCACGACAATTGCCGCAATTGTTGCAACAACGTGACGGTCGTATGACTCGCGAGCTATTGCTGCATCCTGGCCAGCACGGCTTGGGAATGACACATGAATCTTTGGAAGCCGATGCGACGACCGTGGCCACTTGTGGCTACTGTTCGACCGGCTGCGGGCTTCGGATGCACATCCGCGAGGGTGTTGGCATCGGGTTAACGCCAGAAACCAACTATCCGGTCAACCAAGGGATGGCTTGTCCCAAGGGCTGGGAGGCTTTGCGGATTCTGGATTCACCTGATCGCGCGGTCGAACCGTTGGTCCGCACACCCGACGGTCAAATGCGGGGTGTGTCATGGGACGAAGCATTGCGACTTTTCACGACACGATTTAAATCGATTCAAGCCGAGCACGGCAACGACTCGGTCGCTTTCTTGAGTACCGGTCAGATTCCTTGCGAAGAAATGGCGCTGTTGGGCGCGCTGGCTCGATTTGGCATGGGAATCAAACATGGCGACGGGAATACACGCCAGTGCATGGCGACTGCCGTGTCGGCCTACAAAGAGTCGTTCGGTTTCGACGCGCCGCCGTACACGTACGATGATTTCGAGCAGAGTGATTGCCTGGTGTTTATCGGCGCCAATCCGTGCATCGGTCATCCAATCATGTGGGAGCGTGTGCTACGCAATCCAAACCAACCAGAAATCATTGTCGTTGATCCTCGGCGCACCGAGACCGCGATGGTGGCCACACAACATCTGCAATTAACTCCCAAAAGTGACCTGGCGTTACTGTACGCGATCACCCACTGCATCATCGCTCGCGGGTTTGTCGATCAGGCCTTTGTCGACGCTCATACCACAGGGTACGACCAACTGTGCCGGCACGTACAAGACTTCCCACCGGAGAAGGTCGCCGCGATCGCCGGCGTTTCGACGCAGCAAATCGAAAACGTCGCCGAGGCGATTGGAAAACGTCGCGCCGTTTCGTTGTGGTGGACGATGGGTGTTAATCAAAGTTACGAAGGAACGCGGACAGCCCAAGCGATCATCAACATTGCACTGATTACCGGCAATATTGGTCGTCCTGGAACCGGCGCCAATAGCATCACCGGTCAATGCAACGCCATGGGTTCGCGGCTGTGGAGCAACACAACGAATCTGATCGGTCACCACCGGTTCGACAACGCCGACCACCGTCAGAAAGTCGCCGATGCATTACGGATCGATTCACATGCGATCCCGACCGAAGGCAGTTGGAGCTATGACCGTATCATCGAAGGCATTCGACGCGGCGAGATTCGTGGCCTCTGGGTCGTTGCGACGAATCCCGCGCACAGTTGGATTCACCAGGGGGACGCCCGCGAATTGTTGGACCGACTGGATTTCTTGGTCGTCCAAGACATGTACCACAGCACGGAAACGGCGCGTCACGCCGATTTGGTTTTGCCGGCGGCTGGCTGGGGCGAGAAAGAGGGAACATTTATCAATAGCGAACGGCGCTATGGTTGCCTGAAAAAAGTCCGCAAGGCTCCTGGATCAGCTCTCGCTGATTTTCAAATCTTTCGTGCGATCGCCAACTACTGGGGCGTCGGTGAGATGTTTTCTGAGTGGACCGATCCTGAGTCTGTGTTTCGGATCATGCAGCGACTGAGTGTCGATCAACCATGCGACATCAGTGGGATCGCCGGCTACGGACACATCGACACTTGCGGCGGCATTCAATGGCCCTGGACCAGCGACAATGCTGCCGGCGGGTTTCAGCCCGAACAGCAACGGCGTCTTTTCAGCGATGGCCAATTCTTTCATGACGATCAACGAGCACGCTTGATTGTCGATTCAATCACTGCGATGCCCGAAGCGCCCGATGACGAATACCCATTGCTGCTGCTCAGTGGCCGTGGCACCGTTAGCCAATGGCACACTCAAACGCGAACTCATAAGAGTCCGGTGTTGCGAAAACTTTATCCGCACCGTGCCTATGTCGAAATCAATCCTCAAGACGCGGCCGAACTGCGGATCCGCAATGGCCAACCCGTCGACGTCACGTCACGACGCGGCAATGTTACCGCCAACGCCTTCGTTACACCGACGGTCAGACCCGGACAAGTCTTTATCCCCATGCACTATGAAGTCACCAACCAGTTGACCCACGCCCATTTTGATCCCCACTCGCGGCAACCGTCGTACAAAGACTGCGCCGTATGCGTGACACCCGCCAGTACAACCGCAGCGAACAAATCGTGATGCTAGTCGCCGTCACCACAGCGACGAACAGGAGAGAGAGAACCCATGTCCGATAATCACCAAAATTTTTCTGATTCGCAAAAACAGTATCTATCTGGATTCACGATGGGCTCGGACGTTGCCCGAGCGGTCCAAGGACTGCCCATCTTGGCTGGTCGTGGTTCGACCACCAACGGAACGTCCATCACAGTGGGTGCCAACGGCGCAGCAATTAACGGCTCACCTATCAACGGCGCCTCAACCAACGGCGCCCCGACCAACGGTGCCGCCGTTGGAGTATCGAGTTTGCCGTGTGGACCGGAGCAAATCGCGCTCGAAGCACAGCAGGCGACCATCGCTGCGGGCAAGAAACTTTGTAAAGAAGAAAAAGCCAAGCAAGCGAAAAACCCTTTGGACATATGGGACGAAATGCAGGCTCGCGCTGATGCAAACGAGTTCCCCAAAAAGACCGATGTCTTTTTGACCAAATTTCACGGCCTGTTCTACGTCGCCCCGGCGCAAGACAGTTACATGTGTCGGATGCGAATTCCCGGCGGCATCCTGCACGCTTGGCAAATGCGGGGGATCGCCGACCTGAGTGATCGAAGTGCCGGTGGTTATGTCGATGTCACGACGCGAGCGAACCTGCAATTTCGTGAGATCCCAGCTAACCAGGCAATGAACATCCTGTACGGACTACGTGAACTGGACGTGATCACGCTGGGCAGTGGTGGTGACAACATTCGCAACTGCACCGCAAGTCCCTTGTCGGGAATCGATGCCAGTGAATTGATCGAGACGATTCCGCTTGCCAAGCGGATGCACCATTACATTTTGAATCATCGCGAAATGTATGGGTTGCCGCGCAAGTTCAATATTGCATTTGATGGTGGTGGTCGGATCAGTGCACTTGATGACACCAACGACATCGGTTTCCATGCGGTAACGGTAACGCAGGATCAGGCTTCGGATGATTTGCCCCCGGGCGTCTATTTTCAACTAACGCTCGGTGGCATCACCGGACACAAAGATTTTGCGCGTCCGACCGGCGTTTTGTTGACCGCCGACGAATGCGTGGGTGTTGCTGGAGCGATCGTACGAGTGTTCGTCAAAAATGGCGATCGAACTGATCGTAAGAAAGCGAGATTGAAATACGTTCTGGACGCGTGGGGATTTGATAAGTTCATCGCTGCCGTGGAGACGGAGTGTGGTAGTACGTTACGTAAAATCGACACAGAACGCGTGGTCGTTCCGACGGGCGAAGACCGACAAGCACACGTTGGCTTTCATCCACAAAGGCAATCTGGCCGACAATATGTAGGCGTCGTGCTGCCCGTGGGGCGAATTACGTCGGATCAAGCTCGGTCATTGGCTGACATCGCCGAAACCTACGGAAACGGCGAACTGCGATGCACGGTTTGGCAAAATGTTTTGATTCCGTTTATCCGCAACGAAGACGTTCAGGCGGTCAAAGAGGAACTCGATGCAATCGGGCTCGGTTACGAAGCCAGTTCGTTTCGGGCCGGCCTTGTCGCTTGCACAGGCAGTGCCGGTTGTAAGTTTGCCGGGGCCGACACCAAACGTCACGCGATGGAAATCGCAACGGCGCTGGAAAACAACTTGGAACTGGATCAGCCCATCAACATTCACGTCACAGGCTGTCATCACAGTTGCGCACAGCACTATATCGGAGACATCGGACTGATCGGATGCCAGGTCGAACAGGGTGATGACATGGTCGATGGATACCATGTCCATCTGGGCGGCGGCTGGGGCACTCGGCAAGAGATCGCCCGACAAATATTTGATTCGGTCATCGCGGTGGATTTACCAGAGTTGATGATCGCCATCATTAGCAGCTATTTGAACAATCGCATCGGCGATGAATCGTTCATCGAATTTGCAAATCGCCAAACCATCGAAGAACTCAAGTCCCTGGTCGCCATTGCGGCCTAGCAAGAAAACAGTCCCTGGAAACTTACCTTTTGCCTTCCTCCCACTGATCGAGCCGTCGCTGGATCCTAATTGTCATGAGCTTGATTCCTGATACCGCGCCTTTTTCGGATGAACAACGTGCTTGGCTGAACGGTTTTTTCTCAGGCCTGTTGGGCATCGAACCCAGCATGGTGTCCAGCGATGCGCTGGCGGCAGCGGGACTGACTGCCGAATCGGTGATCGCAGCAAAAACACCCGACGCGGCCGAGCAAGAAGAGGAGGACTTTCCTTGGCACGAGTCGGACTTGCCAATCGTCGATCGCATGGGGTTGGCCGAGGGCAGGCCACTGAAGCATCAGTTGATGGCTGCCATGGCACAACTGGACTGTGGTTCCTGTGGATACCTGTGCCAGACCTACAGCGAAGCCATCGCGCTGGGCGAAGAATCCAACCTGACGCTTTGCAGCCCCGGCGGCAAAGAAACCAAGCAAATGATCAAGAAGTTGCTCAAAGACGCACCCGGTGCCAATACCAACGGTGCCAAGCAAAATGTCGCAGCAGAGCAGGGCACCTCGCGGACCAACCCGTTTGCAGCCAAGTTGATCGAGTCGCGACCGCTGAATTTGGAGGGTTCAGCCAAGGACACACGTCACGTCGTCATCGATTTGCAAGATTCTGACATCGAGTATCACGTTGGTGATGCGCTGGGGGTCTATCCAACCAATTGCGATGAATTGGTCGGTCAACTTATCGCGAGACTGAATCTTTCGGCCGAGGCAAACGTCACCACGCCGCTTGGTAATGAAAAATCGCTGTCGAGTGCTTTACGCGAAGACTGCTGCTTGAAAGATCCAAGCGACGAACTACTGGAGCTGTTGATCGTGCACACGACAGACGACCAAGCCAAGCAAACGTTGCAAACCATGCTGGACGACGGCGTACCCGATGGATTCGACATTCTGGATGTTCTGCAGACAACCAACGATGTCATGGTCGATCCAGGTGAGTTGATTGCAACGCTGGAGCCGCTGAACCCGCGTCTTTACAGCATCGCCAGTAGTAGTAAACAGGTTGGCAAGCAGGTGCATTTGACGATCGGTACAGTGACGTACGAACGCGAAGGCCGTACCCGCAAAGGCGTCGCCAGCACCATGTTTGCGCATCGGATGGATCCAGGAGACTGCGTGCGTGTTTTTCAACAACCCAATCACGGTGGGTTCACCGTCCCGACGGATGGCAACAAGCCCATCATCATGGTGGGTCCCGGCACTGGGATCGCACCGTTCATCGCGTTCCTGCAAGAACGTGCTGCAACGAAGGCACCAGGAAAAAACTGGTTGTTCTTTGGTGATCAGCACGAGGCGTGCGATTTTCTGTACGAGGAAGAGTTGAAAGCGTGGCAACAGGACGGTGTCCTGACCCGTCTGGACACCGCTTTCAGCCGCGATGGAGACCAGAAGGTGTACGTTCAAGATCGAATGCGAGAGCAGGGCGCCGAATTGTGGCAGTGGCTGCTCGAAGGCGGCTATTTCTACGTTTGTGGGGATGCCTCGCGGATGGCAGCCGATGTTGACCGCGCATTAGTCGATCTGTGTGCCCAGCACGGCGACATGACGGACGAGCAAGCCAAGGCGTTCGTCGCCCAATTGACGGCAGAAAAACGATACGTACGCGACGTCTATTGATCTGTCCGACGGTTTTGCAGCAACGAATTGTGTATCGCAGTGGTCCGCTAGCACGTTGGATCACTGCCCACGAGTGCCCGTCCGTACACCGTGGTTCGAGCAGTTTCTTTCTGCTGTTTCGATGTCGGGGCGTGGTGAAGGCTATTCTGGCCAACTACGATAGAACTCGCGAAGCCAAGGATGTCTTCATGAGTCTGCCCACCCTGAAAATCCCGCCTCCTTCTGGCCAATTGGCCAACCGCAATTCGAGTGGAGATTTTCTGTTTTCCCCAACTACCTGACGCTATGTTCCGACGTTCCGTCCGCTCGAATACAAGATCCGCTCGACAATCCCCCTCCTGGTCCCTCGCGCCGCTTGAACCACGTTGGATGCTCGCCGGCGATGCGGGGGCAGTGGTTGCCGAAGTCGTCGTCCAACCTGCCGCTACTGTCACGAACACCTCAACGGCGACGCGATTGGCAACCAACATCGTGTTTGTTGATCCAGCTGTCGATGAGATGGCGGAACTGCTGGGCGGAATCGACGCCGGTCACGAAATCATTCTGCTGGACCCCAACCGCGGTGGCCTGGAACAGATTTCCGATGTGCTCGGTTCACGAACCGGCATCGAAAGTTTGCATCTGATTACCCATGGCCAATCTGGTCAAATCGCACTTGGCAACGAAGTGATCACCGAGGTGAGCTTGGTTCGTTTTCAAAATCAAGTGCGTGGGTGGGCCGATTCCTTCACCGACAGTGCGGACATTCTGCTGTATGGCTGTCGCACAGCGGATGGTGAGTTAGGTGCGAGTTTTGTCCGACGACTCGCAAATTTGACCGGTGCTGATGTCGCAGCGTCGACCGACGTCACGGGAGCAATAGCCCAAAATGGCGACTGGATATTGGAACACACGATAGGCACAGTTGAAGCATCCGTTGCCGTCAATCAACTCACCCGCCAACAGTACCAGGGCACTTTGCCGATCACGATCAACGCCGCCGGATCCACCGGCGAAGAACAGTTGTTGTTGCAGATCGATGGCGTGACGGTTGCGAGCTTTGACAACATCGGCGGGGACATCAACGCCGGCATTTTCGATTCTTACACGCATGACCTCGACGGCGCGACGGTCGATCAAGTCCGACTTATTTTCACCAACGATCTTTATGATCCCGACAACGGGATCGACCGTAATGTGCGGATCGATAACATCGTGATCGACGGTATCACGTACGAAACCGAGGCAGCCGATGTGTACTCCACCGGCACGTGGCTTGCTGCCGATGGAATTCAGCCCGGTTTTTGTCAGAGCGAATATCTGCACTCCAATGGGTATTTGCAATATGGCGCCGACCTTGGCTTAGACGACGCGACGATCACGATTGCAGCCTCTGGATCGACCGGCGAAGAACAATTTGCTCTGTTGATCGACGGTGTGAGTGTCGCTGTTTTCGACGCAACCACGATCGAACAAGAGTTTACTTACGTGTCCGATGGCCCCGTGCTGGGAAGCCAGGTCCGCGTCGAATTCTTAAACGATTTTTATGACCCCGACAACAACATCGATCGAAACCTAGAAGTCAATTACATCAAGATTGATGATTTGGTATTCGAGACAGAGGACCAATCGGTCTATTCGACCGGCACGTGGTTGGCCGAAGATGGAATCACGCCCGGGTATCGCGAGAGCGAGATTCTGCATATCAACGGGTATTTTCAGTACGCCGATTACGACGGTGATCCTGACCCCGACCCGACCGGTGACGGATCTCTCATTTTGATTCGCGCCGCGGGTGACGAAGGCTCGGAAAGATTGCGTTTGCAGATTGACGGTGTAACGGTCAAGACATGGAACAACATCGGTACCGCGTTTCAGGACTTCACGTTTGAAACAGTCGATCCGGTCACCGCCGATCAGATCCAAGTCGCATTCGGAAACGATGCCTACATCCCGGACCAGTTGGACCGCAATCTAATCGTCGACAAAATTTCCGTCGACGGGATCGTCTATGAATCCGAAGATCCTTTTGTTTACAGCACTGGCACTTGGAAACCCGCCGACGGTGTGGTGCCTGGATTCCGTGAATCCGAGATCCTTCATTCCAACGGATATTTCCGTTATTCAACCGACGTCGCGGGCGTCAACATGGGCGCCATCGCACTATCGAGCAATTACTACAGCGTCAACGAAACCGACGGCACGGCCGAGGTTCAATTCGTTCGTACACTTGGCAGCGAAGGCTCCATCAGCGTTGATTATTCACTGTTCAGCGGATCCGCCGAATCGGGTGCCGACTTCGTCGTGGATAACGGAACGATCACGATGGTCGATGGTCAGAGCGAAGCAACCTTGTTGGTTGAAATCCTCGATGACTCGCTTGATGAAGGAGCTGAATCATTCACGATCACGATTGAAAACCAAACGCCCGGGGCATTGTTGCTCTCACCCCGAACCGCCACGATCGAGATCATCGACGACGAAAACCCTACCGGCGGTGGACCCGGTGATGATCCAGTTCCCGTAATCGATCTACAGGCCAACGTCGTACTGGACGGACTCTCGGGAACCACAGCGATTGATTTCTCGCCCGACGGATCGATCATGTTCATCGCCAACTTTACCGGCAAAATTGATGTCTTCACCGATGGCGAACTGCAAGCTGCACCATTCGTTGACATTCGTGATCAAGTTAATGGCACACGTGGACTACTGGACATCGCCGTCCACCCGGACTTCGAGAACAATCCGTACGTGTATCTGGCCTACGCGTACGATCCTCCCGAGGTTTATAGCTACACCGGATTGGCTGGGCCCGATGGTGCGGGCAACCGTGCCTCGCGCGTCACACGCGTGACCGCTGACGTCAGCAATGGGTACCTGACCGCCGTGCCCGGTAGCGAGGTTGTCATTCTGGGGGCCAACGGTACCTGGGACAACTTCAATGGATTCGTCGATAGTACGCTTGATTTCGATGAACCACCCGCGGGTATTCTTCCCGACGGCACAAACCTACAAGACTTCCTGGCCGCCGATAGTCAGACGCACACCGTCGATGCGGTCGAGTTCGGACCCGACGGAATGTTGTACGTCTCGAACGGCGACGGTACGTCTTACAATCAAATGGATCCCCGTGCTGTCCGCGTGCAAGATGTCGACAATCTGTCGGGCAAACTTTTGCGGATTGATCCCATCACCGGCGAAGGACTCGTTGACAACCCCTTCTACGACGGCGATGTCAACGCCAACCGCGCCAAGGTGTATCAATACGGATTCCGAAATCCCTTCCGAATCGCAATCGACGACGCGACGGGACAAACTTACGTCGGCGATGTTGGCTGGTTCACCTGGGAGGAAATTAATGCTGGTGGACCGGGTGATAACTTCGGCTGGCCTTACTACGAAGGCGGCAACGGAATCCCAATTCAGACGATTTACTACGAAGACCTCCCCGAAGCTCAGGCTTTTTATGCTAGTGGCGAATTGACCAGCGGGTCACTATTGGGGCTCAACCATAGCGATGACAACATCGATTCGATCACGTTGGGGGATGTCTATACCGGTACGGACTTAGGCGTGGAGTATCAGAACAGTCTGCTCTATAGCCATTTAGATTCCGGCGTTGTCAACGCGATTCTGTTTGACGCAGCGGGCGCGGTCGACCAAATCCACACCGTCGCAGTTGGATACAGTTTCCTGGTTCAAATGGTGTCGGCGCCGGATGGTCATTTGTACTTCGTCGATTTTGACGATGGAACGATTGGTTATTGGACGTTGGCAAGCTGAATCGAGTCGCATTTCGTAAGCGACAGCGCAAAAATGAGCTAACGACTCAAAAAGGGATTGCCCGCGCAAATGAATCGCAATAGCCGATCTTGGGCGCGGCTGACCCCAATTCGTGGCGTCACGTGCACCTCGCTTTCACAGTCGCCAGCCACATCTGCCACGCGGAAGTCGCGCGACGAAAGCAAATGGGTGCCATCATGGCTGCGATCCACTGCCAGTGCTTGGCATAACATCGCAGGACCCCGCGTCAAGCGTTTGATCGAATTGTACCCGCGGTGGATTCGCATTTGATCCACTCCCCAGACCGGCTCAATCGCTCGAATCAGCACCGCCGAACCGCGTCCCTTGGTTTCGGTCACCATGTTTAAGCAGTACTTGGCATGAATCGGATAGACGTATAACGTCCCCGGCGAATCAAACATCGACGCATTGCTGGGCGTCTTTCCCCGCGCACTATGGCTAGCCGGATCATCGCTCGCTAAATAAGCTTCCGTTTCCACAATCAAGCCGCCTATCCACGCGTCGTCGACTTTGTGCAGCAGCGCTTTCCCCAGCAAGTCCCGTGCTACAGCCGACGGCGGTCGGTCATAGAATGTTCTGGACAAGCAATTTTTGCGCGGCGGCGGCTGTAACACGAGCAACGATCCCATGAACGAACAAACGCGGATCATCAGGGCCAGATGGATCTTGCCGATTTCGCGTCCACCCATTCATGGTGGATGGATTCGCTGCGACAGTCAACAGATCGTCGATTTCGGATCGGGAATTCCTCCCGGCCAAAGCGTTGACTTAGGCGACGTCGCGATTCTGCCCGGCCTGGTCAATGCCCATACTCATCTGGAGTTCTCTGACTGTCGCCAGCCAATCGGCCAACCAGGTGTCGCGCTTCATCGGTGGATCGGACAGGTCATCGCGGCACGTGGCGAAACATCGCCGGAGCAGCGTCAACAAGCGATCGCAGCAGGATTCACCGAGTCCGTGGCTGCGGGCGTTCGGTTGATCGGCGAAATTACAACACCGCCGTGCGACTATCCACGATCAACTGCGATCCAATGTGTCAGCTTTGCCGAGGTCCTGGGTTTGGCAAAGCAACGCGGCGAAGAGCGGTTTGATGCGGCCCGTCAGCACAACATCGACTGTGACTTTGCAGCATGGAGCCCGCATGCGCCGTATTCGACGTCGTTGGACTTGGTTCGCAAGTGTGTGCAATCTGCTATCCAAACGAATCGGCCCATCGCCATGCACGTCGCCGAATCGCCTGCCGAACGCGAATTGATCACATCAGGCGACGGACCCTTTGCGACAACGTTGAAATCGCTTGGCGTCTGGCAAGACGAACTTTTTCCCTGGAGCGATCAACCGATTCTTGACCTGATCGATTTGTTGTCGCGGGCCCCTCGAGCTCTTTTGATCCACTGCAACGACTTGCGTGGTGACGAGATCCAAGCGATCTCGCGGCACTCCAATATCACAGTGGTCTACTGTCCACGCACCCACCATTTTTTTGGCTACGACCAACATCCCGTTCGCCAGTTGCTTGATGCGGGGATACCGGTTGCGTTGGGAACTGATTCGCGAGCCAGCAATCCTGATTTGAACCTTTGGAGCGAGGTACAATTCTTACTCCGCAGTCGACCCGATCTGTCACCCCAATCGGTATTGAAAATGGCGACAATCCATGGCGCGAACGCCTTGAACCATCGCGATCTCGGACAGATGGATGCGGGATCCAAGTGTCAACTGGGCACCGTTTCCAGCACGGCAACCAACTTGGATCAACTGCACGCTGATCTAACCACACATGCGTACGAGTCGTTGGATCTCAAGTGTTCGTCACCGTGATCGAAAGTGTTCGTGTCCATGCCGGGCGCTCGAAGCAATCAGGGAGTTATTCGTTCAAACAACCAAACGCTGCCGTGACGGTGGTCATGATACTTTGAGCGTGCCGCTAGCCAAGCGGCGGCACAC
>JABDKS010000074.1 GCA_013002105.1 Pirellulaceae bacterium
GCCAAAAAAGCGTGTCAAACGAGCCGCTGGACAAAACGCGATCGTAGATTTGCAACATGTAGATGGCACTGACCAACAAAAGAACGTTGACGATACAACTGATCAACAGAAGTGGCGGAAACAAACGGCGCAGGGACTTTCGAACCATATTCATGCGATTTGGATTTGAATTGGCGATCATCGTGTAGATACCTCGGTAACTTGTGAGAGGACATGTGGGCGCTTTCCTGCGCCCACACGCTAGCGATGATCAGACAATCACATCGGGATTCAGCGTGACCGAGAAGTCATCACTGAATGTGTCCCCATCGTCGTCTGTCAGGGTCGCTTCAAAGTCGAGCGTGATTGCATCCGGGTCAAACGTTTCGGATCGCGTGAACGAAATCACCGGAATTTTGATGGTTCCGGTGCCCATCGCAAGTTGAACAGCGTCGATAGTGTTAGGTCCATTCGCGTCGCCCACGGTGAATTCTACCTGACCACCGCCAAGCGGACTTGCTTCGACACTATCGACTGACATCCAATCACTAACACCGTCGACGCTATCGTAGACACGATAGTAGAGCTGTTCGGTTTGCAGATTGTATCCGCCAACCGAATTGTCAATCGTCACCGTCACACTACTTACATTTTCCATTGGATCGACAACGAAACTTTCGTCGACTTTGCCGCCTTTAGTGGTCAGACCATCAGGCCCGCTTATACCATTGTCGACCGTGTTACCCTGCAGAACATTGTTACCGTTGGCGATACCTGACGTACTAACGTTAAGCTGTTGGTCGCTTAGGTACGCTGCGTTGGCTTCGATATGCGCCTCGCCTTCGTTCAGGTCTGCTGCAATCAACCCAGCGGCGGTCGTTGGCTCAACTGCCGAGAACGTTATCTCGTCGGTTCCAATGGTCAATGTGCGCACCGGATCGGGGCCGCCTGCATCAAGCGTGCCTTGAGATGTATCAAATTCTGACACCGTTGCCGGGGGCGTATCAGTCGAAATGTCGTAGGTGCCGTCATCATTGAACACCAGATCAAAGTCGAGTGTCACGTCTAGGCCACTGCCGTTGAAGTCATCGGTGATCGAGAACGAGTACTCCCGCGTCGCCCCTTCGGTAAGGACAAGGTCGGGGGACACATCAACGGGCGTAGAATCGGCGATTGTGTAGCTTTCCAACTCGATACTCAACGATGCATAGCCGTCCGCGCCAGACACATCTGCCCAACTCGCTGTGCCTCCGTCAGTGTCGGTCCAATTGCCACTTGCATCCGAATAGGTGCCCGTTGTCGAATCTTCGACCAGAACACCGGGCCCATCATCCGTAAACTGGATATTGTCGTCTATCGCGATCTGAGACGTGTCTGTATCTGCGTTAACCTCGGCGTCACTTAAAGTCGCGTTGAGATAGATTGCTTCAGTGGTTAATCCAAGGCCGACTATATCGCTGTCATACGAAGGCGAGTCGTTGGCGTCTGCATCGCCTTGCGTAACTGCTCGTATTTGGGTCAGCGTCACGGCCCCCGTCGCCGCTGCAACTGCCAATGTGAAGACGAGGTCATCTGACGTCGCTGTCCGACCCTCAATCACACCAGATCCGTTTACACTTAGCACAACCGCCTCATCCGACGCTACATCGACCAAGGTCGTCGTGACATTCGTGGATGACAAAGAAAGCGAATAAACGATCCCCCCGTCTCCATCGGCACCGGGATCGTTGGTAGTGACGGTAAACAGCGTACCTACGCCTTCGGTATCAAAGGTCGTGCCACCTTCATTTCCGTTCGTGAGCGCTCCGTCGTCAGTTTCCAATAGCGCACCACCGAGCGTTAATTCGATATCTGGTCCGTCATCGGTGATGTTGATGGCCTCGCTGATATCCAGCGTTGCGCTGGCAGTATCCGGAGTGGCCTCTCCATCGCTAAGTGTGGCACGGACCAGAATGCCATCGCCTGTGGCCATGCCCAGACCTTCGATGATGTCACTGTCAAAGGACGGGCTGTCATCGGCATCGGCGTCTGCATGTTCGACCGCGCGTTTCAGCTCCAGTTCGACATCGCCGGTCGTGGCGTCGATCTTCAGGCGGAACACTTCGAAGTTGGTGCCGCTCACAGCCCCATCCGTCTGACCAATGATTTCACCACCGCTGGCAATCACCTCAACGCCGTCGCCTGTGGCCGTATCTACAAGCGATGTGCCAAGCGGGCCCGCGCTCGAAAGCTCGAGGCCATAGGTCACGCCGCCATCGCCGTCAGCTCCCGGCAGTTCGGTCAATGTGAAAAGCTCGGCTGCCCCAAGTCCGAGTGTCGCCGTCGCAGAACCACCTTCATTGCCTCCACTTAGCGCGCCTTCGTCGACCGTC
>JABDKS010000680.1 GCA_013002105.1 Pirellulaceae bacterium
AGACGAACAGTTCATCGTTGGTCTCGCCCGGTGCTGCAACGAGTTCGATTTCCACGCCACCGACGTTGATTGATTTGCGGTCGCCTTCGAGGAAATGAGTCGGCATCGTTTCTTTGCCGGACGAAAAGACTGCTCCGCCGCGCTTGGGGTATCGGGCCGGTGCGACGCCGTTATTGATCCGCTCGTCGGGCGGCAGTTTGAATCCGGCTTGTCTCGCACCGCGAACATTCTGAAACGTTAGACCGCCGGCTTTCCACGGACGGGCCTCGCTGCCAAAGTTCTTATGCGCCCAAATTTGTGGACGTTCGTTTCCGAAGAACGCTGCCGCTCCGCCAGTGTGATCGCCGTGGGCGTGGGTGAAGATGATCGCCTTGACCGGCTTGTCACTGAGCTTACGGAACTCTTCCATGATGCGAGTGCCATCGTCAATCGACATGCCGGTGTCGACGATGACCAGTCCGTCGTCGCCTTCGATCATCGAGACGTTGGCGGGGCTGAAGCCGACGGCGGTGTGGACTTTGTCGGCGACTTTGACGACTCGCTGCTCAAACTGTTTTGCTTGCTCAGTCAGTTTTTGAGTCGCGGCATTGTCTTGTGCGACTACCGGAGTCGCCATGAGCAGCATCGTCATTGGAAGGTACAGTCGCTTCATTTTTTGAGCCTTTATGTGGGATTTCATCGCGTGGCTATCGTTCTACAATGGGCTTTCATTGCGAGCAACGCTTGTCGGTCGCCGCGATGCAAAAGTAAATCGCAACCGCTGTGCCAATAGTCCGAGCCATGCTCGGGCCACTACATGCGTTCAAACGGACTGTAGGTCCGACGATACTGAGTTGGTGTAATACCCGTGGATGTCTTGAACTGTCGTGTTAGGTGGCTTTGGTCGTAGAAACCGGTATCGGCGGCGATGGCCGCGATCGACTGCTGCGTCGATTCCAAGAGATGGCGGGCGACTCCAACTCGCACTTCGCGAAGGTACTGATTCGGTGTAAGTCCGAACAATCGCGCGAACTCACGATGTAATTGGCTTTGGGACAACTTCGCCTGTTTGGCAAGATCCGCGACGACAATTTCTTCGCTGTAGTGTTTGGTGACGAATTGCACGACTTTCAGAAGACGACTGTGACCGCCTTCTGGTGCGTCAGAATTGTGGTACGGTCGCTTCACACCCGCAAGTGCAATGACTTTCCGATGTTTGTTGAACAACGGAATCTTGTTGCACGAGTAAATCTGCGGGACTCCGAGACTGTCCGGAACAAGCCAGATCTGATCCGTCAACGATTCACATGACGCGACGACGCGGCGGTCTTCTTCGACGTACTGGGTCGCGATCGAGGGTGGAAAGAAGTCGAAGTCAGTCTTGCCGATGATCTCCGATTCATGTGCTACGCCCACGACCCGGCAAACGACACGATTGGCTCGAAGATATCGTCCGTCAACAGATTTGACGTACATGTAGACCTGCGGCAGGAAATCGAACAGATCAAGGCAGTCGAGCGGGTTTTCGATCCTGGTGAAGACCCGGTTTCGCCACTCTTCGGTGTTTGGTGGAGTGTTGGCCATGCGAGGATTTTACAAATCCCTGCGATGAATCGGCAAGACGCCCAAGGCGCATCTCGCGAGAATTCAAACATCGATCGCGTTTGATAACGCGCTTGCGTACTTGAATTCACTTGACTCCGAGCACAAAAACTCGCCTGAAAGGAACAACCATGACACAACCACAGATTCAAATGGCTCTCGATTCGCTGGACTTTGACGCCACAATGGCTTTGGCCGAGCAGGTCGCTCCGCACGTCGACATCTTTGAAGTCGGCACTCCTTCATCAAGTACAACGGACTGAGAATTGTCGAGGCTTTGCGTGCCAAGTTCCCAGAGCACAAGATTCTGGTCGACCTAAAAACGATGGACGCCGGCGAGTACGAAGCCACTCCGTTCTACGCGGCGGGCGCAGACATTTGCACGGTGCTTGGCGTTTCAGGGGCAGCCACGATCGCCGGCGTTGTGAAGGCAGCCAGGGCGCACAACGCAGAGGTTCAAGTCGACTTAATCAACGTCCCCGACAAGGTCGCCTGTGCCAAAGAGTCTGCTGAACTTGGGGCACAGATCGTCGGTGTTCATACGGGACTGGATGCGCAAGCGGCAGGTCAAACTCCTTTCGGTGATTTGAAAGCGATCGCGGACTTGGGGCTCGACGTGAAGATTTCTGTCGCTGGCGGAATCAAGGCCGCAACGGCCCGAGAAGTGGTCGAAACAGGAGCCAGCATCGTTGTCGCGGGAGCCGCCATCTACGGTGCAGAGTCGCCCGCCGAGTCAGCTCGGGAGATTCGCCAATCAGTGACCCTCGCCCAGGCCTAACCATGTTTCAGCGGCAGAATCAACAGCTGGTCCTCGACAAGATCTCAGAAGTGCTCGATGCAACGGACGAATCTTACGCCGATCACCTGACCGATTTGATGGACAATGCCAACCGCGTTTTCATTGCAGGCGCAGGACGGTCCAAACTTGTCGGCAATTTTCTTGCCATGCGTCTGATGCATGGCGGTTACAACGTCAGTGTCGTCGGTGAGATCACGACACCAGCGATCAAGCAAGGCGATCTGCTGATCACGATTTCAGGTTCTGGCGAAACAGAGCAACTGATTGCGTTTACCCGGCGCGCAAGAGCAATCAATGCGTCCATTGTTCTGATCACAGCGAAAGTCGGTTCGTCGATTGGTGAGCTTGCTGATCAGGTTTTTCAAATCGGTGTCCCGGACGTTTACGCCAAAGTCAAAGGCATGCCGATGGGAACGGTTTTCGAGTTGTCCACACTTTGCTTTTTAGAGGCACTGATTTCCCACATCATCTGGGAAAAAGGCGTGCCGGAAGAGGAGATGAAGACTCGGCATGCAAACCTTGAATGACAGGAGGGAAACTCCGTCGGCGTTGGTTACCTATTGAGTCTATACCGTGATCCAAGGTGGCGACGCGGGACGCCGCCTCACGCAAACGCATCCCGCGCTTATCCTTCTGTTCTTTGTTAAGATGAATGAAGTTGGCTCGAAGCTTCAAGAACACCCCATTATGCAGATGTCGGATACGTCAATCATGGATCATGACTCATCATTCGCCGAGCAGGACTTTGCGACCTCCAGAGTCGATTGGGCGCGGAGAACGTTTCTCTCTCGATCGTTTGCCGGCATTGGATCGTTTGCATTGGGCTCGTTGATCGGAGATAGCCAAAGCCACGCCGCAACAGACGCTTCGTCCGCACATCCCTGGCCCGCCCTGCCGGGATTTCCGAATCATCAGCCACGCGCGAAACGCATTGTGCACTTGTGCATGGCGGGCGGACCGTCGCATGTCGAGTCGCTGGATCCCAAGCCGGAACTTGATCGGCTGGACGGAGAACCTTTCCCGGCTTCGTTTACTGACGGCCAACAGCTTGCCCAGCTTCAGAACGCGGAACTCAAGGCAAGAAAGTCGTTCGCAAAGTTTCGGAAGTGGGGAAAGTCGGGATTGGAGATTTCAGAGTTGTTCCCGCACATTGGCGAGATGGCCGATGACTTGTGCGTGGTTCGCAGCATGACGACCGAGCAAATCAATCACGACACTGCCCACGCATTCATGAACAGCGGCTCGATCATCAAAGGTCGGCCCAGCATGGGGTCTTGGTTGCTATACGGGCTTGGCGCGGAGACTGAGAATCTGCCTGGCTACGTTGTGATGACATCGTCTGGTCCCGGGGCACAACCCGTTTCGGCGCGACAGTGGAGTGCCGGTTTTTTGCCCAGCAAATTTCAAGGAGTCGCGTTTCAAGCGAGCGGTTCGCCCGTGCACTATATCGGTAATCCCGAGGGCGTTTGTCAATCGACTCAACGACAGGTCATCGACGAGGTCCAGCGGCTTAACGGGATGTTGGCTGAGCGGCATTTTGATCCCGAAATCGAAACGAGGATTGCGCAGTACGAGATGGCCTTCAAAATGCAGACCGCTGTGCCCGACTTGGCTGACATGTCGCAAGAGTCGCAGGATACGCTCGACGCCTATGGCATTAAACGGCCAGGTGACGGTTCGTTCGCATCAAACTGTTTGCTGGCCCGAAGATTGCTTCAGCGCGGTGTGCGTTTTGTGCAACTCTATCATCGTGGTTGGGATCATCACAGCAATCTGATCCCAAACTTTACGACCTCAGCAAAAGCGACCGACAAGCCATCAGCAGCGCTATTGAATGACCTTAAGCAACTGGGGTTACTGGACGATACGTTGGTGTTGTGGGGCGGTGAGTTCGGGCGTACGC
>JABDKS010000731.1 GCA_013002105.1 Pirellulaceae bacterium
GGATACACCGGTGGCGCGGACGCTCCGATCGCCAGCATCGACGGCGTGACGTTGACACAAAGCCGAGTCGATAATTTCACCCGCAACCACGCCACGACTGTTCGTTTTTTGCGAGAACTGGGCGAAGAAACCATCCGACGCGGCGGATCTCCCAAAACTCCTGGATTCGTCTACGACACTCGTAACAATCGCATCAACAGCGTCGGCATCGACGAAAACCCCAGCGGTTTGACCACCGTGCGAACGATGCAATTCGCGTCCGAAGCGGGTAAGTCGGGATTTGAGCTCGACGACACCGCCATCAAATCTTGGTTGCAGCAATACACCGACGGGCGACTGAGCGACAGCGAGATCATCGCGATGCTCGCACAAAGCTCGCGTAATTCGATGGGCCAATTTCACCTCTACGCCCAACTGCGGACGCAATTGTTGGCCGAACTGTATCAGCGTGGCGCGTTTGCCGGCATTTTGACCTCGCAGCGAATGCCGCTGACGACGCCGGCACAACAGTGGACAAACTTTTTGAAACTCAATCGGCAAGCCACCGTCGATACCTACGGCTTGCTGGTCAACGACTACTACGATCAAACCAACGCCGATCCGACGCCGGCCGAGATCCAAGTGATCTACGAAGAAGGCAAGGAACGCTTTCCCGACGGTCAGTCGGCCGAACCGGCATTCCGACGTCGCGAAACGGCCAGCTTTGAATATCTGATGGCCGACATGCAGTCGTTTATCGATCGCGAAGTGGAAAAGTTGAGTGAAGAAGAGATCCGTGCGGAGTACGAAAAGCGAATCAAGGGTGGCGATTTTGCCATGCCCGAATCAGATACCTCCGACTTGATGAAGACACTCGAAGACGCCAGGAAGAAGGCCGCCGAGGCCAAGGCGGCATCTGAGGCGAAAGCCGCAACGGACGCAGCAGCAGCTGAGAAAGCTGACGATGCGGAAAAGACAGACGATGCAGCCGACGCGGCAGAGATGAAAAAGCCGGCCGAAACCAGCCCGCCTGCAGAAGACAAAGCAGCAGACGACAAAGCAGCAGACGAGAAAGCAGCTGCCCAGCAGATCGAGAAGAACCAGAAGCAAGTCGAGGATTTCAAAAAAGAACTCGATGCCGTTGCCGAAGAAGCCGCACAGTCGCCGGACTCTCCGAGTCCGGACTCCGGTGCCGAGGACGCAACGCCGAAATCCCCCGATGACGCCGGTGATGGCGATCAGTCTCGCCTGAGCAACAACTCCGCCGTTCGATTGGTTGCATTCCAAGACGACGACGCAACAACGGACGACTCAGCAGCGAACGATGCACCCTCTGGCGATGATGCCGCTGACGCGGACGACGCGACCGGTGATGCTGACGATGCTGCTGCCGAGACGGAGAAGAAAGCTGACGCGGTAGACGACACGAAAACGGATTCGGCGGATGACGCAAAAGCGGATGGTGCGAAAGTCGACGAGCCTAAAGATGATGCGAAAGAGGACACCGCCAAAGACGACGAGCCAAAGGTTCAATCGTTCGAGGACGTTCGTCAGCAAGTTGCCGAGTCGATGGTCAGTATCGAAGCGGGACGCAAGTTGGATGAAGCACTGACCAAAGTGACTTCGTCGATGCGTTTGTATTTCAACAAGAACGCGATCTACGAATCGGACAAATCGATCGGCAAAGAATCTGAACCGCCCGTCAAACCTGATTTGAAGGCTTTGGCAAAGGAGCACGGACTCGAATACGCCAAGATCGGCCCGCATGACCTGTTGTCGATCCGCGACGAACCCATTTCCAATTCGGTCGAAATGGGATTCTCGCTACAAGAGCGAGGACCACCATTTACCGTGATGATGTATGGGCTGCCCTATCAAGGCCAGCAAGTTCCCGAACAGCAGCTCTTTTCGCCACTGGGGACGGTCGACGTGCAAAGCCGCCGTTCGTATGTCAGTTGGAAAACGGCCGAGAAGGCCGCCTACACGCCCGAGCTGACAGAATGCCGCGAGGAAGTCGTTAAGGCAATTCGCACCGAAGAAGCACGCGATCTGGCTCGTGCAGCCGCCGACGATCTGGTCGCGAAGGCTCAGAAGGATGGCAAGACGTTGGAAGATGTCGTGCCCGAAGACAAGAAGTCGAATTTGAAAAAGGGCCTGGGACCATTTAGTTGGATGCAGTCGTTCGGCTTTGGCGGTGCGTTCTTAGGAAACGTTCCCGAGCTTGACTCGGTGGGCGAAGAATTCATGGGTAAGGTCTTCTCGACCGAACTGGGCGAATTGGGTGTAGCCGCGAACTTGCCCGAGCGAGTGATCTATATCGTGAAGCCAACAGATTTTCAGCCTTCGATGGACGAGTTGAAGGAACGATTCAAGCAACCGATGAGTCGTCAGATGGCCATGTTGCTGGGAACCGAAGACGCCGGATCGATCTACCAAGGTTTTTACGAAGCCATGGATGAACGAACCGGATTCAACTACGTCACGCCCGAAGAAGAATAGCCGTAGGCCAGGACCTGTCCTGGCGGAATACGTATTGCGATTCGTGCCAGGACAGGTCCTGGCGTACGGGTCTGGGACATCGGTTTTTCACAACCCGAAGCGTCAGCGAGGGACGAGTTCATCTCCGGGATCCCTCGCTAACGCTTCGGGTTATGAAAGTTTCACAGTCTCTGCGTGCAAAGCAGTAGGCCAGGACCTGTCCTGGCGTACGGGTCTGGGACATCGGTTTTTTCACAACCCGAAGCGTCAGCGAGGGACGAGTGCATCTCCGGGATCCCTCGCTAACGCTTCGGGTTATGAAAGTTTCACAGTCTCTACGTGCAAAGCAGTAGGCCAGGACCTGTCCTGGCGGAGTGCGTATTGCGATTCGTGCCACGACAGGTCCTGGCCTACCGGTCTGGCGAACTGAATCTTGTGCCGGGGGGTGGATTGTGGCCGCGAAGAAATTCGGTGGCGGTCATCTCGCGCTTGCCGGCTGGTTGCAATCGTTTGATCTCGATCACTCCATCACCGACCGCCACAAAAAAACCGTCGCCGCCAATGATCTCGCCCGCTTGGTTGGCTCCGGCGCTCAGATCGGTCGCCGCGACTTCTTTGATTGCCAGCCGAATCGGTGGCTTGTCATCGTGCAATCTTAAGTGCGTGAACGCGATCGGCCACGGTTGCATACCGCGAACCAGGCAATCGATCTCGCGGATCGTTGCCGTCCAGTCAATTTCCGCTTCCGCTTTGCTCAGCCGGGGCGCCTTGCTGACCTTGGACGCATCCTGCCGTGTGCCAATCTCCGAATCACCATCCCAATGGCGCAGCATCTCGACCGCTTGCAGAGTCGCGGCGACACCGATTTGCGATAATCGGTCTTCCAGTTCACCCGCGGTTTCCTCGTCGTGGATTTCTGTTTCTCGCACGCACAAGATCGGACCGCCATCCAATTTGGGCGTCATGTGAATCACCGTCACGCCGGTTACCCGGTCGCCACTTAACAATGCGCGTTGGACCGGCGCAGCTCCGCGGTAGGCGGGCAATAGCGAACCATGCAGATTGATGCCGCCCAGGGGTGCCGCAGCGAGCGCAGGTGGTTTCAGGATTTGACCGTAGTCGCACACGACCAGCAGTGAAGCACCGACGGCGGTGATCCGCTGGACCGCATCGTCGTCGTTGATGCTGGGTGGGTCATCGATCGGCAGTTCATGCTCGGTTGCCCAGTTGCGAACCGGCGACGGCGGAGGACCTTTGCGACTTTTGACCGGTGGCTGCGGTTTGGTGACGACCAATGCGATGTCGTGCCCCGCTGCCCGAAGCGCCTCGAACGATGGAACTGCAAAGGGTCCGGTCCCCATCACGATCAATCGCAGCGTCGACTCGTTCTTGCTACTCGGCATCCCAGTTCCATCGTCGGTTGGTTCCATCGTCGTTTCTTAGGTGTATTTCTCGAGCCACTCGTCCAGGCGAGCGACCAGGGCGTCGTCGGCTGGAATGGCACCGGCAGATTGTTTGGAGCGAAAATCGGTCTCCAGTTCCTCCAAGCGGTCTTCCAGATCCCGTTTCGCTTCGTCGGTCATCCGATCAAAAAACATTACGCCATCCAGATGGTCGTATTCATGTTGCAGCACACGGGCCAAAAATCCTTCGACTTCGCATTCCACCGCTTTGCCAGTGATATCGTAAGCACTCAGACGAATCGACTTGGGACGTTTGACTTGCCCAAACACGCCCGGCAAACTCAAACAACCTTCTTCGGCCGTTTCGTTTCCTTTGGGGCGTTGAATTTCGGGATTGATCAACACCATTTCTTCGCCCTCGCCCTTCGCTCCGCTGGCGTTGACGACAAACATCCGAATCGGCAAATCGACTTGATTGGCAGCCAGCCCGACACCGTTGTGTTCGTACATCAATTCGAGCATCCGATCGGCTATCGCGCGCAACTCTGCATCGACTCGGCGCACCGGTTTGCTTTTGAAACGCAGCGTGGGGTGCGGATATTGGACGACACTCAAATCCATGACATACTCTTTGGGCGATCGCTGGTGACCAAGACTCCAGGCTGGTGGCGAAGGCTCCAGAATGAACGATCGACGTGATTTTGTGGAGGGGTGTGGTCGATGTGGTGTCGTCGCGATCGACAGTCGCCCCGCGATTGACATGCGTTGTCGGCTTCACCGATGCCCGCAGCGTCCCCGGTGGACAGGGCCAGTCGATTGCACGACGATTTTGCCATGATTAACGACCAAACTCTGCAACGATTCCAGCGGGCAAAGGCCGCCACAACGTCTCAGCGAACCCGTCTGACGCGCGTCGCGGGGGCCGAATTGCTGGATGCTGGGATCGAAACTCGCGGATCACTCCAGGCCGGGATCCTGCTGGCCGAACTCTGCCTGGCTGACCGAGCAGCAATCACAGTCACGTCGTGTGATCCAACCAATTTTGTGACCGATCAAGCGGTACGGGTGCAGACCGACGATCCGCTGACCGCCTGTTTGGGTGCCCAGTATGCCGGTTGGCCGATCCAGTGCGACGATTTTTTTGCGATGGGCAGCGGACCGATGCGTTTGCTGCGCGGCAAAGAAGAGGTTTTAAAGGAATTGGGGCTGACCGATTCGGGCGATCACGTCGTGGGAATCTTGGAATCGGACAAGCCGCCGACCGAAGCCGCGATCGCGATGATCGCGCAGCAATGCGGCGTCGACCCCGCGGGCATTCACTTAGCGATCGCACCGAGCACGTCGATCGCCGGTAGCGTTCAAGTGGTCGCACGGAGTATCGAAACGGCAATGCACAAATTGCATGAATTGAAATTTGACGTCCGCACGATTGTGTCGGCTGTCGGATTCGCACCGCTGCCTCCGCCAGCCAAACCGGGTGACACGGTCGACGGAATCGGCCGGACAAATGATGCAATTTTGTACGGTGGCCGCGTGACCCTTTGGGTCGACTGTGACGACGATGCGATTGACGCGGTTGCCGATCAGGTCCCCAGTCACTCCTCCAGCGACCACGGGCAGCCGTTTGCCAAAGTATTTAAACAATACGACTACGATTTTTATCAAGTCGATCCGCTTTTATTCAGCCCTGCCGTGGTGACGTTCCATAGTTTGCGGACGGGACGGACATGGACACGCGGCGAAACGGCTCTGGATGTGTTACGCGAGTCGTTTCTGACA
>JABDKS010000798.1 GCA_013002105.1 Pirellulaceae bacterium
ACGGTGCCGTGCTCCTTTCGGGAACCGTCCCGGACACGGTCGAACATCGATTTACGATTGCTCGCCCCGACACGACCATCACGGCAATCAAAGTTGATTTGCTTATTGATGACTCGATTCCTGGAAAGGGGCCGGGTCGTGGTGATGAAAAACGGTCCAACGTCATTCTCAGCGAGTTGACTTGCGAATCGCAAATTGACTCCAAAGTGCAATCGATTGCATTGCAGGATCCAGTCGCCGACTTTTCACAAACGAACTGGGACGTAGCCGAAGCGATCGATGGCAATCGGAAATCCGGATGGGCAATTTCGCCTCAGTTCGGTAAACCCCACTGGGCTACCTTTGTCCTTGCAAAACCAGTCCGATTGAAATCAGAACAAGATTCCATCGTCGTCACACTCGGACAGTTTTTTGGTCGCGGTCGGGTCGCGGGAAAACCGCGGATCTCGATTTTCACAGGCGATCCGCAGCTATTAGATGTCAGTGACGATGTTCGATCACTGATCACAAAGACGAAGCTGACCGGCAAAGAACGCAAAAAGTTGCGAGGCGAATTTGATAAATCCAATCCGCGATTGAAAACGATCGATCGACAACTTGCCCGAGCGCGAAAACAACAGCGGGACATCAAACCAGATACGACACTGGTGATGGTGGAGATGGAAAAACCCCGCGAAACATTCGTGATGGTGCGAGGTGATTACGAGAATCTTGCTGACAAAGTTGAACCCGGGTTTCCAGCTGTGTTACCGCAAGGCGACGAGATTCCGCGCAGCGGCGACCGAATGGAATTTGCCCGCTGGCTCACGATGTCGGACAACCCGCTTTTACCGCGTGTCACCGTCAATCGATGGTGGGCAGAGTTGTTCGGGACAGGAATTGTCAGCACGCCAGAAGATTTTGGGACGCAGTCCGAAGACCCCAGCCATCCGCAGCTGCTAGACTGGTTGGCGGCGGAACTGATTCGTTCAGATTGGTCGATGAAACATTTGCACAAGCAGATGGTGATGTCCGCAGCATTTCAGCAGGAGTCGCGACTGACGCCGGAACTCTTGCAAGCGGATCCAAACAATCGATATCTCGCTCGGGGACCCCGTTTTCGATTGCCCGCTGAATTAATCCGCGACAACGCGTTGGCGATCAGCGGACTCTTGTCGAGCAAAATGTTTGGCCCACCGATCATGCCGTATCAACCCGGCGACATCTGGCGCAGCGTAGGACGAAATCAACCCAAGTGGATCGCGGCCGAGAATGAGGACCGTTTTCGCCGTGGCGTGTACGTCGTTTGCAAACGTGCGGCACCCTATCCCAGTTTCATCAACTTCGACGCCCCGGACCGCGGCAGTTGCACTGTCAGCCGCGGCCGGACCAACACTCCGCTTCAAGCACTGACGCTGCTGAACGACCCGGCTTACGCCGAAATGGCGTTGGCGATGGCCGATCGGATTTTGGCGGACTGTCAAATCGCATCCGATGCGGGACGATTGGCTTATGCGGTTCAGTTGGCGGTTGCCCGACCGGCTACGACGTATGAAGTCACCCTGCTCCAGCAACTCTTAGACCGCGAACGTGAATTGATCGATCGCGATCAGAGCGTCGTTTCCAAGCGTACACAAGTCCCGTTCGAGTCGATGCAGTTGCGAACCAAAGACAAAGACGAACTGGCTGCCTGGTTTGCGGTCACCAATGCATTATTGAACCTTGATGAAACGATGAGCCAATGAGCATGAACATTGTTCCTTCACCTCTTGGCCGACGCACACTCCTGCAGCGAACTGGGTTTGGGATGGGTGCGTTTGCACTATCGCAGTTGCTCGCGCAAGAATCCAACGCCCATTCGATGAATCCAAATCCATTGGCGGAGAAGGCAACGCATTTTCCGCCCAAGGCCAAACGGATCATCTATATCCATCTGGTCGGCGCCCCATCGCATCTGGACTTGTTCGATTTCAAACCGGAACTTCAAAAGCGAAACGGAGAAAACTGCCCAAAGGAATTGTTTGAATCGGGAAAATTTGCCTTCGTTCGTGACTTGCCCACACTGCTGGGAACACCCGACGACAACAAACATGCCTTCACCCGCTGTGGCGAATCGGGACTT
Source organism: Pirellulaceae bacterium (assembly GCA_013002105.1). Next base: position 2,102 of record JABDKS010000798.1, read on the forward strand.
CCCCTTTCCAATCTGCTGCCGCATCTGCAAACCGTGGCCGACGAGATCACACTCGTCAAATCGCTTCACACAGATGAGTTCAATCACGGCCCGGCTCAGATGTTCATGCTGAGTGGTTTTGGGCGATTCGGACGTCCCAGTATTGGATCCTGGCTGAATTATGGTTTAGGAACCGAGAATCAAAATTTGCCTGGTTTCGTCGTACTGATCACTGGCAACGTTCTGGGTGCCGGTAGTCCAGCTTGGGGCAGCGGATTTTTGCCGACGGTTTATCAAGGTGTCGAGTTTCGCAGCAAGGGCGATCCGGTCTTGTTTTTGTCCAATCCTGACGGCGTCCCAGCAGATTCGCGGCGGCGAATCATCGACACGGTGAACCAATTGAATCGTTCCCAACTTGCCGATATCGGAGATCCGGAGATTGCGACTCGCATTAGCCAATACGAATTGGCTTATCGAATGCAAACCAGTGTTCCCGAATTGATGGACATCAGCAGCGAACCAAAACGTGTCCACGAGATGTATGGCACGAAACCTGGCACCACTAGTTTTGCCAACAACTGTTTGCTCGCGCGGCGACTGGTCGAACGGGGCGTACGTTTTGTTCAACTGTTTGATCAAGGATGGGATACGCACGGAAGTGTTTTCTCGCGGCTCGCTGGCAAAACCAAACAGGTGGATCAACCGATCGCTGCGCTGATCAAGGATCTCCGCCAACGTGGGCTACTAGATTCGACTCTGGGCGTCTGGTCCGCAGAATTCGGACGAACTCCGTTTGCGCAGGGAGCCAATGGTGCGGGCGAATCGACCAAGGCCGGGCGTGACCATCACAAAGACGCGTTCACGACTTGGGTGGCGGGTGGC
>JABDKS010000841.1 GCA_013002105.1 Pirellulaceae bacterium
CGCGTACGATTGTGCGTAGCAAGATCATGGCAACGCAGGCTGGCTTGGTTGATCCTGAGCTGACCAGTGGCGCGTTGGAGGCTCACTATCTGGCCGGCGGTAACGTTCAGCAGGTCATTCGAGCATTGATTGCGGCCAAGAAGGCGAAAACGATCTCATTGACGTTTCGCGAAGCGACCGCGATTGACTTGGCCGGTCGTGACGTTTTGGAGTCGGTTCAAACCAGTGTCTATCCCAAGGTCATCGATTGTCCGCCGCGTGGCAGCGTCAAACCGTCCTTGGACGCCGTCGCAAAAGACGGGATTCAGTTGAAGGTCAAAGCACGCGTGACGGTTCGAGCCAACTTGCAACAGTTGATCGGTGGTGCGACCGAGGAAACGATCATCGCACGTGTCGGCGAAGGGATTGTCAGTGCGATTGGTTCGGCCGAAAATCACAAAGCGGTGCTGGAAAATCCCGATGTGATCAGTAAAGCCGTGCTCGCCAAGCGACTTGATTCACAGACCGCGTTTGAAATTGTGTCGATCGATATTGCCGACATCGACGTCGGTGCCAACATTGGTGCTCGACTGCAAGCCGACCAGGCGGAAGCCGATACACAGGTGGCACGAGCTCGTGCCGAAGGAAAGCGTGCGGCGGCGGTGGCCGAAGAACAGGAGATGCAGGCAAAAATCGAACAGAGTCGCGCATCGTTGGTGCAGGCTCAAGCGGCTGTTCCCGAAGCAATGTCGGAAGCATTTCGAAGCGGCAAATTGCATATTCTTGACTACTACAAGCTGCAGAACGTCAGTGCGGATACCGAAATGCGAAAATCGTTGGCCCTGGCCGGTCAGACCAGCAGTACAGGCGACGACTACACACACAATTGATCGCTTCGTGACGACACGCGAGAAATATCCAACAGAACGCTCGCGCGATCGATGACTTAGCACCCATCCAAACGGTCCGACGTTCTCCGCGCCGGAAAGCTTTTTTGTGGTAAACCAATCATGGCCGGCGACTTAGAAGACTTTTTGCGACGAGCAGCCGAGCGACGCCAACAGAAGGCGGCGCAGGGTGGTGGACCGCCGCCGCAGCAGAAACGGCCCGCAGCGCCGGAGTATTCCGACGCAAGAACTGAACGCAAGGTCCGCCAACATGATGCGCCGGTCATGGCGGAGATTGCTAGCGACCCGGAGCACGACGCCAACGCGGCACGCAAACGAAAGATTGCGTTGGCCAAGCAAATGGCCGATCGAGCGCGAATGGAGGCTGCCCAACGCGAAAAGAAAGTCGATGACGATCGGGCGGCCGACAAAGCGAACGTGGCATCGCAATTGGCCGCCAAGCGTGCCAAAGCGGCTGCGGCGGCAGCGCCGGTCGCCATCGACAGCGTCCATGATCTGATCAAGATTTTGAAAGCTCCTGGCGGTCTGCGGCAGGCCGTTTTGCTCCGCGAGATCCTCGATCGCCCCGATCAACGCTGGTAGCAACGCGTTTTGCGGAGTGACTACCCAGACGGCCAGATGTGCGGTATCGCTCACACGGCGTGCTTACGCCACTCAGGTGCGTGCATCATTGGCCTTAGAGCATTTGTTCTTAATACGTGGGATCAATCGTAGGCCAGGACCTGTCCTGGCACAGCTGCGCCAGGACAGGTCCTGGCCTACGAGAAAACTAAAATTGCTCTAGCCGTCATGCTATCTCGGTTTCGGCCTGTTTTTGACGGTTTGACGCAAAAACCGCTGTCACCGGATTTAGTTCGTTCTGGTATTCTTTGCCGAGCCGGTCTAGCCATGACGCCAGGCGGTATTTTGAAAATGATTCAATGTCAGCGAGCGATGATGGACCGAGTCGAGCGAGGCGGGAGCATTTCTATGCAATGCCTGATTGCCACGTTGATGGCAGTGCTGGCATTTCCGCTGACGCGGGCGCACTGCGACGAGGCGTTTGAGCTTCGTTTTGGCGATCCGCTGGCACAGCAGCAGCGGGTGAGCCGCTTTCCCGAACTGAGTGGACGTGGCCTGCGATGTGTCGCCGAAGACCATCAGGGCAATATGTGGTTTGGCATTCGTGACGGTGTTGTTCGTTACGACGGTATCCGTTGGCGAACGTTTGGGCCCGAGGTCGGATTGCCGGCAGTCCCCGTTGAATCGATTGTCGTGCGATCCAATGGTGACCTGGTCGTCGGTACCGACCAGGGCATTTTTCTGAAACAAGATCACTCCTGGCAGCGGATCAGCGCCGCCGCGCCAATCACACAGGTCATCGAGAGTTCGACCGGCGTGTTGTGGGCGTGCAGCAAGTGGGGATTGATCCGAATCGATGATCGGGGCAGCGATCTGCTGACAACGGTTCGTTTCAAAACGGCTGTCGATCAAACAGATGCATTCGACAGTGTTCGATCGACGCTTCCCACGCTCTTTCCGTACCACCACTATCCCGATGCGACCGGCGTCGCGTTAGCGGGCACCGTGGTGGCGTCGATCAGTTCCGACAGTCCGGCCACCAAAGCCGGTTTGCAGGTCGGGGATCGAATCGTCGCGACGGCTTCGGGAAAAGCGGTTGACGACAACGGCGAACTGTACAACTCTGGTGACCCGGTAACTTGGACGATCGATCGTCAAGCAACGTCCGAGCTGATCACGGTCGACTTCGTCGCCCAACGAATCGACGACAAGCTTCGATCGCCGGTCATGCATTCGATTTACGAAGATCGAGACGGCAGGCTATGGGCCGGAGCTGTCCACGGACGTCTTTGCGTCAGCGATGACGGCGGTGAGACTTGGCAACTGATGAGCGGCAAGGGCAAGATGGACGTGAACAGTCGCCCGACCGTCTTGCATCACAGCAACGGTGAAATCTGGATTGCGTCCAGCGCGAAATCAAATTCGTTGTGCCGATTCGACGGTAAGGATTGGACGTACGAATCTCTGTCAATGTTGACCGGTTCGCGCTATGTGACATCGATGACCCAAACGACCGACGGATCCGTTTGGGTCAGCGGACTCAATCGTATTCACCGATGGCAAAATGGCGTTTGGACGTATATAGACACGCATCAAAACGGTTTGCCCGGCGACAGCCACCGGATGTTCGTTGCCGCTGATGACGCATTGTGGATTGCCGGATTTGGTCAGTCGGCTGTCCGCATCGAAATGAATCCAGATCGATTTTGGTCGGTCGATGGAGCCACCTATCAATGTACTGATGCCAATGGCAATGCCTGGTTCGTCGATGCCGAGGATACCCATGTCATCCGTGTACCCGCCAGGCCTGCGGCGGACATCGGCCAATCGCAGTCCTTGATGATCAACCAGGCACGATCGTTTGGCGTTGACGACGGCGTGATTGACCAACCCACTCGGGTTATAGCCGATGCGGATGGAGGCGTTGTGGTGGTCGGTTCCCACGACAAATTGTCCAGTTTGTCCACGTTTGACGGCGAAAGATGGAATCGTCACGAGTTTCCCGACGCGGCCAAACGGTTCAGTGGGCGTGCGTCGTGCACCGCCTCGGATGGACGAATTTGGATTGGCTGCCGTGGATCACGCCATCCTGGACAGTTCGGCGGCGTCGTCGTGGGGCGCGGAAACGATTGGCAATATTTCGCACCGCCAAACGCGCCACGCTATGCGACGTCTATGTCGCAACTACCCGATGGACGTATTCTCGTCGGAGGAGCCTACGGTCTAGGCGTGTATCAAGACGACCAATGGTCCAAGTTGGAAGATGCGTTGCTGATCGAAACCCCCTGCACCGGTACCGCCATTGATTCGTCCGGTGCGGCTTGGATTGCGACACGCACCCGCGGCATTCTGCGCTACCGCGATGAATCATGGACCGTGTACGACAGCGACAGTGGGATTCCATCTAATGACGTGTTGTCGGTCATCGTCGACCCCGACGATCGGGTTTGGGCGAGTACGGCCGAAGGCATTTGTCGATTTGACGGAAATCGGTTTCGCAACGTCGATTTGCCGATGGAGTCGCCGTACGTGACTTTAAAAACCGATCCGCGAGGCGGTATCTGGGTCGATGGCATGCATCGGTTCATGCCAGATCTTTCGTCACCGGTTGCGTCGTTTGCCGATTCACGCATGACGGTCGAACATGGCGCCGTCGTTGTCGCAGATGTGCACGGTGTCGACCCCTGGAACCGAACTCCTGCGGACGATTTGAAATGGTCGGCTCGAATCGATGGTGGGGGTTGGTCGCCTTATCAAGACGACAACCAATTTGTTTTTCGCGATCTCTCGTCGGGTAATCATCAGCTCCACGTCCGTGTCCGCGACAACGATTGGAATGTATCGGAGATCACCAATCCGATGGCGATCAAAATCTTGTCGCCATTTTGGCTACGACCGTGGTTTTTGGCTTTCGCGATCTCGCTGTTTGGGATCTTGATATGGCAATCGAGCAGTTTGATCAAACACGCTGTCGCGCTGCGTTCAACGAATGATCGATTGAGTCTGGCACAGTCGCAGTTGTCGGCACAACTGAGTGACACATCGGCGCAATTTTTTGCCGTCTGCGATTGTTCGCCGATCGGAATTTTCGTTACGGACACAGACGGCCGAGTGACTTATTTTAACAAGCACTTGCAACGGCTGACGGGGCTATCATCCGAACAGGCGAAGGGATTTGGATGGGCATCGGCGATCCACGCCGAAGACCGCGATCGGGTCGCCCGGCTGTGGACAGCATCGGTCACCCAAGGATCCACATTCGATACCTCCGGTCGGTTCGTACACGGCGATAAAACTGTTTTCTTTGAAGTCATTAGTGATCGGATCCTTAGCGGTGGGGAACTGATTGGATACGTCGGTGCGGTGGAGGATGTCACAAGCAGGGTGGCGTCAAACAAAAAGATTGTTCAGAGCAACGAAAAGCTGAAAGACGCTTTGGATCAGCTTGGTACTGCCCAAGCTGCCATCATCAAGAAGGAGCGGCTGAGCGCCTTGGGGCAGATGGCTGCCGGTGTCGCACACGACGTCAAAAACTCGCTGGTTCCGCTGATGACGTATGCGGAACTGCTCGCCTCAGATGACTCCATCACCGGCAAGAGCCGTGAATGGGCTGAACTGGTTCAATTGGGAGTCAACGACACAGCTGGTATCGTCAAACGACTGGACCATTTCTACCGCGAAACCCACAATCGTAACTTTCTCAAGCGAATCGATCTGTGTGATCTGGTAACCCAAGTCGTTGAATTAACGCGACCAACACGCAAGGACGCGTTAGGGCAGGGAACGAAAACGCTGGACGTTTCATTCGCTTCGGCGTCCATCCCAACGATCGTTGGCGACCCGACGCAACTGCGAGCCGTGCTGACCAACCTGGTATTTAATGCCGCGGATGCCACGGCAGAGGATGGCAGTATTGTCATCCGGATTGATCGAGACGACCAGCATGCGCTGATTGACGTGATTGATGATGGGGTCGGTATGACCAAAGAGACGTTGGATCGTTGCCTGGAGCCTTTCTATACGACCAAGGATACCGGAAGCGGTTTGGGGTTGAGCGAATGCCATGGTGTTGTCCGGCAACATGAAGGTGATATCTCGGTATCATCGCAACCAGGCAAAGGGACTCGCGTCCGTGTCAGCTTACCGTTAGCCGGTGCTCAATCGACCGCTTTGTTTGACGTGACTGAGCCGCTGACGGTGGCCGAAAACACGACTGACATCAAGCCGAGGGTATTGTGCATTGATGATGACGATCTGGTGCGACACGCAATGACCGAACTGTTGACGGCGATCGGCGCGGAAGTCGAAAGTGCGGCTGATGGGCTGTCCGGCTTGGCCTTGCTGGAGCGATCCGAGTTTCAGATGGTGATTTGCGACCAAGGTTTGCCGGGGATGAATGGCTTGGCAGTCTTAAAAGAGATCAAACGCAAGTGGCCGACTTTGCCCGTGGTGATCGTGTCGGGTTGGTCGTTGGCGCAAGGTCCCGATGACGTGCAGCCGGACGAATTCATCGAGAAACCGGTGGCCAGCAAAGATCTACGAGCTGCCCTGGAGCGATACGTCCATCTAGCGTCCAGTTCGTGAACGCCCAAGCGTTTCACTCGCTATTTTGGGCCGGTTCCCACCGGCCGCAGATGCTAGCTCGTAGCTCGTAGGC
>JABDKS010000843.1 GCA_013002105.1 Pirellulaceae bacterium
CCCCCAGACAAGCCCTATTGGTTCGGAGCATTTTGAAGTATGTCAGTTTATTGCCAGTGTAGCATTTCCCCAATTTGCTAAACGGGCTTGTCTGGGGGAGAGGGGAGCCAGATTTCTTTTGGTGCACCGCGAGGGATCCGCATGAGTATTGAGGCGGTGCTGTTTCAGGGGGCCGCGCGGGTCCTACAAAGCCCCTGAGTGGATCCACCCAATTCGACCTTCGAATGTTGGTCCCTTCGCATCACCAGCGAATTAACAAACGGGACAAAATGGTCCTGGTCGCATTTCCGCGGACTCGTCGCGCTGTCACTTGCGATCCGCGGCAGTTGTACCCCTTGCATCGTGCCGGTGGCGTCGCACAACGCGATTGACTAACTGCAGAACACAAATGGTTTGTCCGATGCCCCTCTGCAAGTCAATTTGAAATACCCGACGGAGCGGTGGGTCGACTTGCGAAGATTGATCGCAAGTACGTGGTGGCAGCGTCGGTCATCTCAGACCTGCCGCGCGGGTGTTTCGTTGTTGATTATCTTGTCCGCAACTAAGATGAACGCATCGATATTTTGCCAATACAAAGTTCAATACGAATAGTTTTTTGAGTATGCAAAAAGAGACTTCAACCTGGAAAGCTTTGTCGACCTGGATGCCTGCCAAGGGTCGGCGACGAAGGAAGCGACGTGTTGCACCGACGCACCGCCGCCGCAATCTGATCACGCAGCAATTGGAGGACCGTCGGCTGCTGGCGGTTGGCACCGTTGAAGAGTTCTTTCGCAGTGATCAAATCGACATAACGGGTTCGTTTACTTACGACGTAGAGGGAAAGTACAAGGATTTACGATCAGGCGATCCGTCCGTGCCCTTTGAAGACTCCGCGAGTGGTGCTGTCGCAGTGAATGGATTGATCACTTGGGATAGTGAGAATTCCGCCACTGTCGAGGTTGACGCGATGATTACTGGAAGCGGTCGCGATTTTCTTGACGGCGAGGCTTGCGCACGGTACGAGTTCAAATTCGACGGTCACATGACCTTCGATGTGCAGGGTACGCAACTCACCGGGATCAACGGCAGCGATACGCTGCCGCCCGAGTACACCAGTTGGACACGACTATTACCCGATGACCCGAATGATCCAGACGATGATTTCGATTGCGAACAGATTTATTTCGGACCGCAAACCAGCCCGTTTGAGACAACGGCTTTGTTGAAAGGCACTCTGCGAGCTGCTGACCAATCCATTCGCATCGATCCGGTTAGGGTACCCGTTGATAACGATGACGCCGAAGCGACTGTCGACTACTCGTTCAATCTGAGCAATTACGAATATCAAGACGATAGCCCGACCGACCTGGTCCTCTCTCGGGCCGGCGGCAGTGCAGGCGATCTTGCGTTTTGGGTGTCGATCGAAGGTAAGCCGATCGACCCTATGCCAAATCAATCCAATCCCTTCCCGGCCTCGGAGGTTTCGTATCGATTTCTTGCTAGGGATATGTCCATTCTCGGTTTCAAGGAGAAGGTCACCGATATTCAGTGGAACACGGACACGGTTCAATTTGAACTGATTGATTTGCAACAAAACTTGCCGCCTGGCGCCGCCTACTTGGAGGTCCACGCCGACGCTCTGCAGGGCGAAACCAATACAGTCAACAACTCGATCCAAATTCCGTTGTATGACGTCAGGGTCCAAGAGGTTGAGATGAACGGTGACGAAGTGTTCATGACCCTGTTCACGCTTAACCCGTTAGATCTGCCTAACGTGGTCGAAGTCGAGGTGGTTGCCAGCAACACGCGCACGGTCGACCCGACAACGCAGTCGATCGGTTCGTTTTCCTTCTCACCCGGTTCCGGCCCCACGTTTATTGTATTGACCGACGAGATTCCCGGTCTGGCCGACGCCGTTGAGAACGAATCGATTGAATATCTCACTGCCGTCGTCGATCGCGACAACAATGTATTCGAACTGGATAATCATCCGATCAAAGAAGACAACAGCCAGTTGATTGCCGGATTGCTGGTCGACGGTGCATCCGCAACGTTTCGCGCAGCGGACGACGTCAATGATCATGATAAGGTGCTGATTGAATCGGACCAGATATTTTGGAATCATGATCAGACGGAAATCTATTCGTTGCCAAACTCCGTGGTGAATTTGAACGTCATCGTCGGCGATGGCGATGATACGGTGGCGGCAGACGAGGTCAACGGCGCCGTCGACGTCCACATGACCGTTTTTGGTGGCGCCGGACACGACCTCATCGTTGGTGGACGAGGTGAGGATCTGCTTTACGGTGACAGCGGAAACGACATCGTGATGGGTGAAGGATTCGCGACGAATCTTGACATCGACGTTCTTTTGGACAGTTTTAGCAATCTTGCCAGTGGCGAATTCGCATTCGACGCTGACCTGACGCCCATCCCAGGCAGCGACGACATTATCCGCGGTGGCGACGGTGCGGACTTTTTGCTCGGTGGCGACGGTGACGACGAGCTGGATGGTGGTGAAGGCAGTACACTCGCGCTGGGTGATTCATTCACCTGGTCGGCTTCGGGCAATAATATTGCCGCCGGAGAATTCACAAATTTCCAAAAGGCCATCACGTACGTCACCAATGCGATCGTGGACAGTGATTTGAGCCTCAGCGGTGATGGGAACGACATCATCGTTGGCGGCACCGGAAACAATGTGGTATTCGGGGGAGGCGGAGGCGACACAATCATTGGCGGTCCCTCACTGGATCTGCTCTTTGGCAACGAAGGAGGCAGAAAGTCGGTCAATCCGGAACCGGAATTGATTGACGGTGGTGGCGGCTTTAATTTCATTGTCGGCGGTGATGGAGATGAAACCTTGATCGGCGGCGACGATGGTAATGTGATCATCGGCGATGACATTGCGTTCGAAGATTTTTCGATCGACATCGATTCGCTCAAGAACCTGTCGCTACTACGAACCCTCAAGCAGCTTGCCATCGGCGGTACGCTGATGCGGTTGACCGGCTACGGCAACGATACGATCCAGGGCGGCGCCGGCTTTGATTTCCTGGTGGGTGGACAGGGATCGGATGATCTCTCCGGTGGGGATGGGCTGAATATTGCATTTGGCGACGCCGTCGAGCTGCAGGTGGGCGGATTCTTGGGCGCCTTGGGCGAAATCGTTGACTTCGCAGTAACAGCGGTGAAAATTGCCTCAGTACCGCTTGGCAATGGTGTGGGTGGTCTGATCGCGGGCAAGTCCGCCGTGGATGACATCAAAGACATATTCAATAACCTGGTGGATGTAATCACCGGTCGTCGCCTGAGCGGTTCAAACGATGATACGTACGAGGGGGGCTCCGGGACCGACATCGTATTCGGCGGTGACGGCGCGGATCGACTCCAAGGAGGCCGGGGCATCGACTTTGTGGTCGGCGGATACGGCGACGATCGTATCGGTACCGACCCTGGAATCTTGCGCGACGATGGATTTTTTGATGACATCGGGTTCGGCGGCCCCGGCGACGATATCTTCATCGGCAGTTCCAACAATGACTACCTGGAGTCGACGATCGGGGACGACGTTTTCTACGGCCAAGCTGGAAACGATGTATTGATCGGTGGGGACGACGGGGACCAGTTCTTCGGTGGACCTGGTGAAGACAGGATCCGCGGTGATCAGGGTGTCGATCTGATCATTTCGACCGACGGCATCGATACGGTGGCAGACGAACAACCCGAGGACATTATTGCCACGACCGCACCGGTGATTGTCACGACAAGCGTCGACGTGGTCGCCGATGATGGCGTCACCTCGTTGCGAGAAGCCGTGATTGCATCCAACGCACCTGATGGACCCAACATCATTCAGTTTGATCCCCAGTTGACGTCTGCGATCGTTTTGGATAATCCGCTTCCGATCATCAACCGGCGGCTGGCGCTGATCGGACCGCCAACCGCCATCGGGCTGCCGCTCCCGGTCGTTATTGATGATCAGATCGACCCGTTGCCAACCGACACCGATGGATCGATCTACGTAAAGGGTCTGCAATGGATTGGAACGGGCGACTTGGTCGTGCCGATCGGGTCACTCGGCTCGGGGGTTGCGATCGACCTGTCCCAATCGACCGAAAGCTACCTGATGTATTCCGAACAGTCGGTGCAGACACGGCTGGACAATCAAACGTCGCTCCCAGATCGGGCGGAACATCTGGCGATGGTCCGACAGCAAAACGAACAATGGGAAGGTTTTGTCGACGACCAGTGGGTTCCGTTCCAGGTTGCTCCGGGTGATCGATTGTTGGCCTCGGTCGATGTTCCCGGAAAAGCGGTCACACCGCTGGTGGGATCCACCACGATTATTGACGGATTGCTGGGCGGTTCTATCGACGATGATATCCAGTGGGATGTCAGCGGCGACGCGTTTACCACCGGCATTCTGTCTGTCCAGGGAACTAGTTTCGCCACAACAGCACCGAGACCGCTGGATGATGCCACGACTGTTGTCGTGAACGTCCCCTTGGGTCCGTCCGGCAGCGGTGTCGCCGTGTCAGACGATGCGACCGGCGATGGCTATCTGATGTACAGCGTCCAGCGAGTTCACGATCGATTTGGCAGTGCCAATATTCCGCTACCCAACGCGGACCATCTGATCGCGGTTAGACATGACGCCGGCGTGTGGCAATTCAATGACAACGCGATCTGGCATGACTTTGTTCCAACCGACGGAGACCGGTTGATTGCTGCTGCGGACTTCGATCGCAATCAAGCGGTGGGCCTGCGTGGTACGTACGAATCGGTGCATGGCATCGCAACAGGCATCTTGTCCAGCGACGTCACGTTCAATTCCGATCGCTGGCACGAGGCCGCTGAAAGTGGCGAATTCTTTGTCGCTGGAAGCTTCTTTGAGGTTCCCGATACAGACGATGCTCCGGAACAAATGGCGGTCACCTCCGTGTTGGATGTCAACCGCGATGGTGACCTGACACCGGGTGACATCATCGACGTCATTAATTTTCTGGCGGAGGCAGCGAGCCTGAACGAGGCAACCGATGATGCGATCAATGAGACGCGAAGTTTCAATGATTCTTGGATCCCTCAGAACGTCAATGGCGACAACGATGTTTCACCTCAGGATATCCTGATGATCATCAATGAACTTGCCGAACGACAATTTGAAAATCAGCCTGCGGGCGAATGGATGCAAATCAAATCCACCATGCAGGACGAATCCGATGGTTGGGACCGGGCAACCGACGACGTGCTTCGAACGCTGTTTTAACTGAACCCCGCAGGGTCAATCCTGGCGTTACGAGTACAAACTCGTTAACGACTGTCGTGCGGCGGGTTGATGGTGGTAATGCCAGATCGCTCCGGCGACGCTCTCGAGGGGATCTCGCAATTCCGCGTCGCGGAAATTGATCTTGCTGCCCAACAACGTTCGCGTCTTTTCGCCACGTGCGACCGGTTTGACAAGGCTCGCGTCGATCACCAATGAACGCACACCGGGCAAGCCGCTGATCTGAACATTGTTAATTTGATTCCAACTGATCCAGCCGATTTGCTGCTTGAATCCTTGACCCGATAGGATTAACCACGCGACACGAACCATCGTGGGTATCAACGGAACGCCATCCAAACTGGACGCGCCAATAATGTTCACCTCGATACCTTCTTTGCAAATACGCAATAGCGGTTTGCGTCGCGCATACACATTGAACCAGGCAAGAATGGCGACCAGCACCAGCGGAATCGCCATGATCGACAATGCTGTTCCCGCCTCCGTTCCCGACTGCCCATCGGCCCGCTTCATAATCTCGAACAGAAACAGTGGCCGGAACAGTGCACTGAATCCGCCCAGACAGGTAAACACGACGGCGGCGACATTCAGATACCAAGTCTTGGCATAGAAATCGGTTCGGGCGGTTAATGAGTTGGTGGTCACGAGATTGATTAGGTTATTGGGGTGGAAACACGTGTGTCCGGCCGGGCAACTCCCTTGCTGGATGGGAAGATCGCTCCGGCAATCGGCCGGTAGGAACCTTGTCTTTACCCACAAGTCTGCTTTTGCAATCAACACTTTACCCTCCCGCGCGTATGACTTTCCATTGGAGAACACGCTGTCTGAGGTGTATCGGGTTGCGCGGGCGGGGTCGGTGGTGAGCCTCAGCGAGCCAACGGGGAGGGCGAACAGAAGACGTTGATCGCCCTCCCCGTCAC
>JABDKS010000865.1 GCA_013002105.1 Pirellulaceae bacterium
AATCGACACTGCAAGCAACCCCCGCTTGGCGAAACCGTGTCGACTTAAGATCCCAGCAGTACTTGAGTGACCACGTGGTCCGGAACACCTGCATGTTCCCTGCCGCGGGTGTGATCGAAATCGCCGCCCATGCGGCACGCCAGATTCAAGATTCCGCGTCGATTGTGCTGCAAAACTTACAACTGATCAGCCCCTGCTTGTTGACTGACGATCGGCCGCAACAATTCGAAACGGCCTATCGATCAGATCGTCGCCAGCTAACGATAGCCTGTCGCGAGATTGGCGAGCCGACTTGGCAAACGATTGCCAGCGTGTCGATCAGTGATGATGTTACGAAATCACCTAATATCACTCGGCAAATCGATGTTGCTCGTACAACTTGTACCGAATCGGTCAACGCGACAGCGCTCTACGACTACTGCGCGCGACTGGGACTCGACTACGGTGACCAATTCCGCGGCGTCGTACGCGGTGTTCGACGAAACGGCGAAGCTGTTGTCGATGTGCAATTGCCCGTTTCGGTCTCAACAGAAATTTCCGACTATGGCATTCACCCAGCAATGCTGGATGCCTGTTTTCATGGGATGATTGCTGCTGATCCAGTATTTGACCACACGCTCGGTGGGCTTTACCTGCCAACCGAGATCAAAGAAATCCGCGTTCTCCAGCGGGCTACAGCCAAGGTTACCGCTCACATTCGACTGATCAGCAAAGACCGCTATCGGATGCTTGCTGACATCGACATCATCAATGATGACGGCGAAGCCTGTTTGCTACTTCGCGGATTCGAAAGCCAACGTGTGCGATCGCAGTTGATCGAGGATTCGGTCCACGATTTAGTCTATCAGTACCGCTGGATTCAATCTGACGTTGCCACCGATGCGGAAGGTTCCGATCCGATAACGCCAGCTGTTCCCGGCCGAACGTGGTGTCTGTTCGCCGATCACAGTGGCTTGGCCAACGAGCTGGCGGGTCGATTGAGGCAGAATGACATGACGGTGGTCACCGTCACGCCGGGAGAATCGTTCGCCGTGATCGACGAGCACTCGGTCCAGGTTGATCCCGAAAATCGCGACGACTTTGTCCGACTGTTTCGGCAATTTGAATTCACCGACCTGGTCTACCTGTGGGGCTTGAACGTCCCCGATAACGAGGACCTTACCTCACAGCAGCTGGCCGACAGCACACGCTTGACCACCGTCGCACCAATGCATCTGGTGCAAGCCTGGGAAACTGGTCAACGTCCATCCGACGCCAAGTTGACCATCGTGACCGTTGATGCACAGTCGATCAACGATAGCCCGGCGTCCGTTTCTGTCGCGCAAGGCCCGTTGGTCGGTTTTGGCCGCGTAATCGTGAGCGAGTGCGCGGCTCTGCGAACCAAGTTGGTGGACGTTTCGGGACAGCAATCGCCTGATCGCGTCGATTCATTGCTGGCCGAACTGATCTCGCAAAATGATGACGAAGACGAAGTGATGTATCGCGAGGGTCAGCGCTGGCTGCAACGCTTCGTCCCTCAAGCCGACCAGTTCGTGACGGACCCTACCGCATCGCCGTCCGCGCTGTCGCTCGATCGATCGGCCGGCATCGACGAACTTCACTATCGGACACGGGCAACGCAAGGACCGAGTGAGTGTGAAATCGAAATCGAAGTCTTGGCGGCGGGACTGAATTTCAGTGACGTGATGAAAGCGCTGAATCTGTACCCCGGGTTACCCGACGGACCGGTGGTCCTGGGTGCCGAATGCAGTGGACGCGTCACGCGCGTGGGGGCCGGCGTGAGTGATTTCAAAGTGGGCGACGAAGTCATGGCGGTGGCGCCTGGTTCGTTTGCAACGCATGTCATTGTCACCAGCGATTTAGTGGCCCCCAAGCCATTGGGTATCAGCCACGCAGAAGCGGCAACGATACCCATCGCATTTCTTACCGCCCACCATGCTTTGGTCCAATGCGGTCACATTGGCACTGGTGACTCGGTTTTGATTCATAGTGCCAGCGGCGGTGTGGGCTTGGCTGCGATTCAGTTGGCCCGACTGGCCGGCGCCACGATTTTTGCCACCGCTGGCAACGATCAAAAACGAAATCACGTGCGGAATTTGGGCGCCGCCAAAGTGATGGATTCGCGTAGCCTACAGTTCGCCGATCAGATACTTGACGCGACCGACGGCCAAGGGGTTGATCTGGTTCTGAATTCGTTGCCGGGCGAGGCCATCGCAAAAGGACTCTCGATCATAAAACCCGGTGGTCGATTTTTGGAAATCGGAAAACGGGACATCTACAACGACGCTCCCTTGGGATTGCATCCGTTCCGCAACAACTTGGCGTTGTTCGCAATCGATTTGGACCAACTCTTTAAACAGCAGCCCCGATCCATCGGGCAGTGCCTACGTGACCTTGTTCCACGATTTGAATCGGGAGAACTGCAGCCGCTGGGCGTCAAAACTTACGCCGCGGACAAAACGGCTGATGCTTTTCGATGGATGCAAAAGGGCAAACATATCGGCAAGATTGCCGTGAGTTATCAGCAACCGCCGCGTGAGGTACGACCGGGAACCTACGCGCCGATCCAATTTCGCCACGACGGGTCCTATTGGATCGCCGGAGGACTGGGCGGGTTTGGTTTACAAATCGCACGATGGCTGGTCGACCACGGTGCGGGTAGCGTCGTGCTGAGCGGTCGTAGCAAGACCGTCGCGCTGGAGGCACGAGCGGCGATCCAAGAAATGCAAGCCAGCGGTGCAAAGATTACCGTCCTGCCCGCTGACATCACGCAAGCCGACGACGTCCGCCAAGTGCTCGATGCGATCCAAGCCGACCTGCCACCGCTGCGAGGCGTCTTTCACACCGCGATGGTTCTTGAGGACCGTTTATTGGTCGACTTGGATCGCGAAACGTTACAGCGCGTGCTGCGACCGAAAGTACTCGGCGGTTGGAATCTGCATCAGCAGACCGTCGACCTGCCGCTGGATCATTTCGTCTTGTTCTCCTCGCTGTCTAGCATTTTTGGTCACGCTGGGCAGGCAAATTACAGCGCTGCCAACGCGGCGCTCGATTCACTGGGCCACTATCGACGTTCGCTCGGCCTGCCCGCTTGCGTGATGAACTGGGGACACCTTGGCGAAGTCGGTTACCTGGCTCAGCGATCGGAACTGGGCGAGCGACTGGAGCGACAAGGCGTGCTGAGTTTTTCCGTGCAGCAGGCCACCGACGCTCTTGAGTATGCCCTGCAAACTCAATCGGTGCAGATGAGCGTGCTACGAATGGACTGGTCAACCTGGCGCGGACTGGGTCTAACCACCCGAGTGTCACCGCGATTCGCACATTTGATTCATGGCGCCGGTGACGCGGCAGACGTACGCGGTGCCCATGTAACAGCGGATGATTTGCGAGCCGCCGATCAGTTCAAGCGAATTGAAATGATTGGTGAGATGTTGCGAGCGAAAGCCGGGAAATTGCTGGGAATCGAAATGCAACAGCTCGATACCAAACGACCATTGCTGGATTTGGGCCTCGATTCTTTGATGGCAGTTGAAATGCGCAACTGGGTGGAAAGTCAAGTCGAAATCAATCTGCCAATCAGCAGCTTGATGCGCAGCTCCGGACTGGATTCGCTGACGCAAACGGTTGCCGAAGCTCTCCAGGACCAGCAGTCCGTCGGTATTGCACCCACGTCCGACGATCATGCGATTACGTCTCATCGAGCCGAAACGCTTTTGGATGAATTGCCAGAATTGAGCGACAACGAAGTCAGTGAATTGTTGAGCCAAATGTTGCGTCAGCAACAGGACGGATCATCCGATGACTGACACGAATCCACTGGCAAATCTTTCGTCCGATCAGCAACGCGCGCTGCTGCAGAACATGTTGCGAAAGAAAGCTGATGCGGCACGGCATTTCCCCATGTCGGTTGGCCAACAGGGCCTCTGGCACGCGTTTTGTCGTGATCGATTCTCCACGGCGTTCAACGTGTTTCTGCCCTCGCGAATACGATCCCATTTGGACGTCAATGCATTGCAGCACGCCATGGAGCGGGTGGTCGATCGACATCCCTGCCTGCGCACCACCTTCTCCGACGAAAACCTGCAACTGCGACAGCGCGTCCATGACCGATTGCCGCCCGAGTTTCTGGTCATCGATGCCAGCCAACTGAGTGACGAAGAAATTCGTCAGCAGGTCGTGATCCAGACACAGCGACCGTTCGATTTACGAATCGGACCGTTGTTGCGGATGGCTGTATTTCGGAAAAGTGATGATGATTACGTCGTTGTCGCGACAACGCATCACATCGTGGTCGATTTTTGGTCGCTGATCTTGATTCTGAACGAATTGCGAGCCATGTATCCCGCGCTGGCCGCCGGCCAGACAATCGACTTGCCACCAGCCGATGCGAGCTATGCCGATTTTGTTCAAGCTCAGCAGGCAGTGCTCGACAATTTTGGCGGCCGGCAGCTTTGGCAATACTGGCGGGAAACACTTCGTGACGCACCGCCCGTACTGGAGTGGGCAGCCGACTACCAGCGCCCTCCTGAGTTCACCAACCGAGGCGATGTAACGCCGCTTTCATTCGACAGAGAGACGGCGAACAAAATCAATCGACTCGCCACGCTTGCCAACACCACACCCAACGCCGTCGTCTTGGCAGCGCTGCAAGTTTTCATTCGGCGCACCACCAACCAGCGTGACTTTTTGATCGGCAGCCCATTCTCAGGTCGCAGTCATCAGCAGTTCGAACGTACGGTCGGATTCTTTGTCAACATGCTGCCGTTACGGGCCAATCTATCGGATAACCCCAGTTTCCAAACGCTGGTACAGCGTGCGGGAAAAACTTTGATGATGGCACTGGAGCATGAAAGCTTTCCGTTTGCCGAAATCGTCCGCCGTATCGACCCTCCGCGTGATCCAAGTCGCACGCCGCTCTTTCAGGTTTCTTGCACGTTCGAGAAATCTCATTTGCGTGAGGAAGCGGGCCGTGCCGGGTTCTTACTGGCTGGCGAAACGCAGGTCATCGAATTTGGCGGCTTGATACAAGAGAGCTTTCACATTCCTCATACGACCTGTCACTACGACGTCGAGTTCATATTCGAACAGACGGATACCCAGTTGCGGGGAATGATTTGTTACTGCCGAGACCTTTTCAGCTCGGAATCGGCACAGACGATGGCCGAGAACTTTCAACGTTTGTTCGCCAATCTCCTGGATGATCCGACTGCGTTGATCGAAGAGGTCGACTGGACGCTTCCCCAATCGCGGCCTTTCGCAATGGATGGCAACTGCGAAACATTACTGCAGCGAGTCAATCACCGATCCCACACCGTTGCTTTGATCGATCAAGATGTCCGCCAGACGCACCGGCAAATTCAAGAGCATGCCGACAACATCGCTGGAAGTCTTGGTCAACGCGGGATCGGCCCTGGCGATGTTGTACCCGTGGTAGGGCGGCGCGGAGCAATGGTTACCACGGCAATGCTGGGGGTCATGAAAAGCGGTGCTGCTGTGATCCCGATCGATTCAAACCAGCCGTCCATCACGTGGGATGATCTGACCGACGATGCCGAAATAAAACTGGTCGTGGTGGATCAACCGTCGACCTGGTCACAATCATGCACCAGTCCGGTCGTCACGATCGATGAACTAGTCAAGTCAACAAATACCACCGACCAATACGAATGCACACCCGATGATCTGGCATACGTCATTTACACATCCGGATCCACCGGCAGACCGAAGGGTGTAATGATTCAACATCGGGCGATCGCCAATACCATTCGTTGGCGGTGTGAGACGGTCACGCTGCAGAGCGATGACCGTGTTTTAGTTTTGCTTTCGCATCAGTTTGATGCGGGATTTCATCTGGCGATCAGCACGCTGGCCCAAGGTGCTGCCTGCGTCTGGGCCGACACGGATGCGGCGAGAGACATCGACAAGCTGATTGATCAAATTATCCGTGACCGGATCACGGTACTGCCCGCCGTGCCAAGTTTGATGCGACTGATCGTGACTCATCCCCGATTTGATCAGTGCGTGACGCTGCGTCAAGTTTGGATGGGTGGAGAAAGCATGCCGACCGACTTGCCCGAACTCATTTGGCAAGACACTCCGGCGCGAATCTGGAATTTTTACGGGCCCACCGAAGCGGCGGTCGAATCGACGGCACACGAAATCAAGAGTCCCGATCCGCGAAGACCGATTTCAATTGGCAAACCTATTCTGAACACCGAAGTACGGATTCTGGATGATTCGCTGCGACCTGTTCCCGATACGGTCGTGGGGCAACTTGCGATCGGCGGACGCGGATTGGCACAGGGATATTTCAATCGTCCGGATTTGACCGACCAAAGCTTCACCACCCTGACTGGTCCCCGCGGCGAAGAACACCGTTTCTATCTGACCGGCGACCTTTGTCGCCAACGTGTTGACGGACAAATCGATTTCCTTGGCCGCATCGATGATCAGATCAAGCTGCACGGTTATCGAATCGAATTGCAGGAGATCGATGCAATCGTGTGCCTGCATCCCGAGGTGGCCGGTGCGGCGGTGAAGGTGATTGACGGTGACTCACCGAACGCGAAATTGGCCGCGTTTGTTAGCCGGCAACATCCGGAATCGTCAGCCGACGAATTCTTGGACTCAATCAAACGGCATGTTGCCGAGAAACTGCCAGCCTACAAACGGCCTACAGCTTGGGAATTGCTCCCGCGATTACCCATCGGCCCCAACGGTAAAATCAATCGCCGGCAACTGCCTGTGACCGTCACTCGCGCCGATGACTTGGATGACTACGTTGCACCGTCGAACGCTTTGGAACGGCACCTCTGCTCGATCTGGGGCGAGATGCTGGAGATCGACAAAGTGGGCGTCAATCAAAACTTCTTTCAACTCGGCGGCAGTTCGCTGCAAGCTGCGATGATGACGGCACGACTGAGCGAGGACTTGCAGGTCCAAGTTCCCACAGCGTTGTTGTTTGACCTGGCCGACATTGCAAAACTTTCTCGTCGACTCCTTCAGCTTTATGAACCAGAAATGTCATCCAGGTTCGGGGTCGAATCGGCAACCGCGCAAGTTCCACGCAGCGGTCATCCAACCTCCCAGCCATCGGCGGACCCGACGCTACCCTCGCACCCGTTATTGGCACCGCTGAAAACAACCGGCGACCAAACGCCGATCTTTATGGTCCATCCACCTGGTGGCATCGTACTGTGTTATCGTGAACTGGCCGACCAGCTTCCTGATGAACAACCGCTGATC
>JABDKS010000890.1 GCA_013002105.1 Pirellulaceae bacterium
CCACACAGTCGATACCAATCAAGCAGCGCAGAGAAATCAACGTCGCGTTTTCCGTGGGGCTGCTGCTGCAACTCGGAGCGGCGACGCAGGAGCATACTCCTGCGGTAGTCGTGCTCCTATTGTTGTCCGTACCGCTCTTCATTTGGGGATCTGTCCGTTACGGAGCCGCCAAGGGCTATTCAGGGTCGTTCGGAGCGCTGGGCATCGCCGGCGTTCTCGGCTTAACCGTGTTAGTCATGCTCCCGGATCGATCTTTCGATCCGCGGGTTTCGACGTCAGGTGCGGATCTTGATAGAACTTCGCTCAACTGAACGTGTCAACGCTTGCTTGCACGAAGGGAGGCGACGAAGAAACTAACTGATGGGGCGGTCACAATATCGATATGGTTCAATACGCACTCGGTATGGATGACACCGGACCAATCAAATTGAACGGCTACCTGATTTGAGCGAATCGGCGTTGGCGAGAGATTTTAAAAGCAGTGGTATAAGAAAAGAAGTAGTACAAGTAGACGCCGAAATCCGAAAGTGTATTTAGTGAAAACTCAAACTTCGCCCCGATACGTCAACACCGAACGCACCCGTTGAAGTCGGACACCGCTCGGCAATCGTCTGTCACCCTGCCAACATCACGCGCGAACTCGATCGCTCCTTACAATGGAATCCGGAGACGGAACGGTTTGTCGACGATGTGGAAGCAGACCAACTCCTCGACCGTCCTCGGCGTGACGGCTTTGAACTGGAGCAGTAAGGCCGAGGGCGTGATTGATCTGAACTACGCTGACGCATTCTCTTTGCGAATCGCTTGGACTGCTGCGTTCACGTCATCGTAAGCGACTTTGTGGGGTGCTGCCTTTGCCTTGCTGGCGATCGCGGCGGCCACTCCTGCATACTCGCCCATCGCAACGGCATTCCCCGTGACTCGATAGCTTGAATGAGCAATGAAGTCGCCACTGATACACCGCCCCGCCATCATCAGATTGTCGATTTCAGCGGCGATCATCGCACCCATCGGAATGTCAAATGGTTTCGCCTTGATTCCACGATTCCCGTAGCCACCGTCTTTCTTTTCAAGAGCGTGGATGTCGACACAGAATCCCGATGTGCAGACACTCTGGGCACTCTTGTTGCCGGCGATGACGTCGGCTTGCGTGACACGCTCACGACCTTTCAATCGTCGTCCATCACGCACACCAATCTGCTCGCTGGTCGTCACCAAACGAAGATCTTTCCATTCAGGTAACGACTGCAAACCTCGGATGATTTTGTTCAGTTCGTCTCTCGCTCGGAATGTGGCCTCCGTAATCGCAGCGGCATCATCGGGCCGCACGCCGTATTCGTGGTTCATCATCACTGACGCGATTGAGCCTCCCATGTGAAAGATGGTGGGTTTGGTGTAACTCGGTTTGTAACCACCGCGCTCAATTTCCGCTCGAAAACGGTCTTTGTGCTTTCCGTCGCTGCTTCCTGTGCGAGTGAAGGGGCTGATCAATTCCGGCGGTGCAGAAATCACTCCCAACATTGACATGGGTTGGCAGGGACAATTGTCCTCCTTGGCATTTTCACCTATCTCGAATTCGCAGCCCGCAAGTGCGCCGACATCGCCGTCACCTGTCGCATCGATAACCACATCCGCTTTCCACGCTTGTCGGCCCGATTTGGATTCGGTGAACACACCACGAATTGTGTTAGCTCGATCCACATCCACTCCGACGACACGAGTATGAAGCTGAACGCCGATGCGCAGTTCGGTGACAAGAGTTTCCAGCACCCATTTCATCGTCTCAACGTCGTACATGTACGACAGCCAGCTCTGCGGCCGCAGCGGAACGTGGCCATACTGAGTGTTCGCATCATCAAGGCGCCGGATCAACTCCGTGTTGAACCCCGGTTTGTCGGCATCAATCACATACGACAGCATGCCGCTGGTCCACACACCACCGAGGCATCCGTGGCATTCCAGCACTTGTACAGAAGCCCCCGCGCGGGCCGCAGCAATCGCTGCACTGACACCGGCCGGACCGCCACCGCAAACCAGCACATCGCATCGTCGTGCGATCGACGTCTGACGCGCCGGCTCTGCTACGGAGTCAGGGGAAATCTGTGCCGCAGTTTGATCAGATGCCGAACCCAATCTGGCTGAACCAATGACCGCCGTGGTTCCGATAAGCAGTTCTCGCCGCCGAATAGGCATCGCATTTTCCCTTTAATTTTTGTGTCGTCGAATCGCTACGATTGTACCTTGTCGGAAGTCACGCGCTGGCGATGACATCAGAGCGACCCGGCTACCGCGAATGGAGTCCGACGCTATTGACGGCCTCCTCTGGGTAGGCGTGTTGGCCACCGAAGTTCGTTTTCTCGTCGACGCATTACAATTTGCGAAGTGGGAGCAGAGGCGTGTCGCTGTGCTGCAAAGCCTGGAACAACGAGCGTCGGCGTTGGGAATTGGGTTCTCGGGAAATCGAGCAATCACTCTGCCATTTCGGTAACTGACGAAGTGTCGAATGCCGCTCTCCCATTCTGCAGTTGCGTCCCAAGTTTACGTCGAATCGATATCGTTCACTTCCAAGTCTGAACGTTATGTCAGCTGAGTCACGACTGCTGCATCAAGCCATTTCTGTATTCAGGTGACTAAACCGAGCGTCGTCACGAAGAGCGTTGCTTCTGCTGAACTCTTTTATTCTTCGGAGTGCTGGCTACCAGCCAGTTCGCAGATTGAGCGTTTGTAAAAGCCATTCGTGGCTTTGAACTTGGAGCCGACTCGTGTGGTACTCTCCCCGCCATATTGCCCGTTCCAAATGACCGGTGTTCCGTCCGGCGGAACCGATTCCCTCCGTCCCACCGAACCATACGGTTCATGAGAACTGCGGGTTAATCAGGTTGAAAATTCTTGATCCTTGGCAACGTCGCATGCAGCGCTGGCCATTCGATTGTTATGGCGATCGCGGCTGGGATGTTGGGAGTAGAGGTTGTCGAGCAACAGGAACTGTTTGATGTGGCTTTCAACAGCTCTGCGCGTTATGGACCGAGCTCTGCCGTCGGCACAAGTCGATCGTTCACGGCGTTTTGATACAGAACAATCGTCCCGCCGTGCGGAAATACAATGCGTCGTTGGAAACTGCCGGTGTCGACCACGTCATTTCATCAATCTCGTTTTGCCCAATCACGTTGAAGCTGGGTCCTCCGGCCAACACAAACGTCGTGCCGCCGGTATCGACGCAAAACACCTTGCCATCCTGAACCCATGGCGAGGCCCAAAAAGCGCGTGCCCCCGCAATTCGCTTTTTGTAAACCTTTTCGCCAGTCGAAGCATCAATACAGTGGACAATCCCACTGCGCCGCTCCAGCAGATACAAATGGCCCTGGCAAAGGACGGGCGACGCCATTTGGATTCCCGACCCAGCCAATTGCCACAGGACAAATTCACTCTCACGCGACCCATCATCGATCGATAGCTCGCCACCTCCACCTGGTTTGATGGCGAATAAGAATCCACCGCCGTCGTCGGCACCACCTCGGTCTCGAAACTCAGTACCCACGTACAAGCGGTCACCTTGTGCCAACGGAGTTGCGGAACTGCGTCCCTTTTGCATATCCAACTGCCACAGCAAGTTTCCTGTGTCGGGGTCATAAGAACGATAGACCATCCCACCGGCAATCAACTCGTTGCGTTGACCGTTCTGCCAAATGATGGGGGAGCTGTATTGCGATTTTTCGTCTCGTTGGACCTTCCAGATCTCATCCCCCGTCGCAGCGTCTAACGCTACGAGGAAAGATTGCTGCTCGTTATCGATTTGTAGAAACAGTTTTTCGTCGAACAAGATCGGTGAACTTGCTGTGCCCCACCCGGCACGCATCGGATAATTACCCAAATCTTTCTTCCAGATCAAATTGCCACTGACGTTGTAGCAGTAAACACCCATCATTCCGAAATATGCGTAGACCCGTTTTCCATCTGTGATGGGCGTCTCGGTGGCGTAGGAGTTGGAACTATGCCGCGGCAACGCTGGTCGACCTTCGCGAGCCGTTTGACGCCACAGTTCCGATCCAGTTTGTGCATCGAGACTGACCACCTGCCATTGATAGCTGACTTCGGTCAAGTCATCCCGACGCGTCCCACCGCCTCCGCGATACTCCTCGGGCTTTGAAACGGCACTCTCAGTCGCCAACCCAACGGGTACCGCCTCGGTCAGGAACACCTGATCACCCCCCACAACTGGGCTCGACCAGCCTTCGCCCTTGAGCGAGATCGCCCAGGCGACGTTTTCCGAGACCGTCCATCGGTTTGGATGAGAGGACTCGGCCACACCATTGGAGTGTGACCCGCGAAACTGCGGCCAGTCGCCTGCTGTCGCGAGACCCACGGGACCAAGCGACGAGAAAGCGACAACGAGACAAAAGTACTGTTGGGCCAAGAGGTTTCTAACGTTGAACAATCTTGGTTTTCGGTGAATCATATCTTGGATCAACAAACGAGATAAGCGGACATTGTGACGGCATTTTAGCGGTGTGTCTGAAGCAGGAAAAACGATGTCGAACTGTTGGGTAGAGCGTCCGATCGCGGAGCCGACAGATCTAAATCGGAATTGGATCGCGCGGGTCGCCGTTGCCAAGTGAAACTTAATTGAGCAGGCGTTGCTTCGCTACCAACCCAAAGTGCCTGGCGCACCTTTGAAAGGACCAACGATGTCACGGGTGATCCAACCGCCATAGAAATCTCCGACTTGTGCAACCACCTGTTCCTCATCCACGTAGCAAGCATCCATTTTTCCCGGATAGAACGCAATGTAGCCCGCGATCGGTGCGAAATGAAGTGTTGGTTTCTGGTACGACCAAGCAGCGCGTTGAATCACTCGCTTGGGAAGTTGCAACGAGTAGTAGTCAGCATATCCCTTCCATTCGCAGAACGAAGCGCCGTCCGCTTCTTGCAGCGACTCCGTTCGAACCACCGACGGGGCGAAGTAATAGACGGGCGGATGACTTGTTTCCAGAACGCGAATTGATTCGCAAGTGTCAACAATGGAAATCCCTCCTGCAACGATGCGAATCCGTTTGCTGCATGATTCGAGGCGAGGCGGGCGCGGATAGTCCCACACGGACTCCTGACCAGGCATTGGCGAAATTCGTTTGCGATTCATTCTAAATTTAGAGCGAGTCAAATTCCCTTGAAGTGCGACCGTGCCATGAGAGCAAAACAGCTGACCTTAGATCGCGATATTGCGTGTAGGCTCTGGAAGTCCCGTATCAACTACGGCTAGGAATCCTCAGCAGCAATGAAGCTCCAAAACTTCATCACTAAATTGTACATCAGCACAAGGTGCTTCAGTGGCAAACTCACTGGGAGTTTTCGACATCGCCTCGTCCCACCAACTGCTTCTCGAATGGCGCTAAATCTTCGACGCGGCTTTGACTTGGATCGGCTGCCTCTTGAAGTCCGATCAGGACCGCACCTATTCCGGTGATTGCAGTAACAATGATTCCCAGCACAAAGATTGCGAACGAAGTCATGAGGTCACCTCCTTGCCCGCAAACAGGAGTGTTCCGAAGGACAGGATGGAGGGTACCCATATGCCCACGAATAGTCCCTCATCGCGTTGACCCGTGAACCAGAGCCCAACTGAAAACAGGAACGATAGCCCGGCTCCGAGCACAATCAGAGCCTTCCCAAAATTTTGTTTCTTCATGTTTGTCTCGCTTTATATTTGCATTTGAGGATCTATCGAGCCGAGCTTTCGCGTTTAGAAATTGCGTGTTTCGGATTACCGAATACCGCTCCCTCACGTAAAAGCAAAACTTCAAAGCAATCACGTCAGCCTTGAATTCGTCGACTGTGCTCAAACGTACTGAAGTGTAGGGGCGTGGAAAGGCAAGTCGTGCTTGGGGCGTTGTATTCAGACGTTGAAGTGAATGAACCGACGCCAGCGGCAACCAAATCGTTGCCCGATTGATGAAAGACGGCCTGGATCCGTCGTGGCCGGTTGCCAGCAGCAGAAACCGCTTCATCCGGTACAAGAATGAGAGGTTGGAGCTAGCACAATCACTTTTTTACGCTCTCGATGGTGGCTGGGAATTTTCAGCGTCGTTTCGAGTCTCCCGTTCCTCAACTACCTCTGCCCCTGCTACTGAACCAACAGTTTTGGGGTCTCGCAGGTATCTTTTCGTTGCTCTGCAAAATTGTTTGACGGATTGCATTTATGATTCCGATCGATCTTCTGGGTGGTCTAATGCTACCGAATCGATTCAGATCCCAGTCGCTTTCAACATTCGCCTCAGTTCAAAAATGGGTTCCGGACGCAATGATCGCATCGGCTCTGATGGAACGGATCGCGTTGTCAATCGCCTGATCCCTACTTGAACTCGGAGCGCGTAATCTTCACGAAGCCTAGGGCTTGCCCGAGCCCTACGGTTAATCGTGCACGACGTATTCTGGCTCGTGCAGAATAACTTTTAGGAGAACGAAGATGACCAACACTGGTGACACCCAAAATTGGCCCGACCTGGCAATCGGATTGTATGACAAGTTAACGGGACGAAATGCTGAGATCAGCTACTCATTCGTTGATCTAGAACTGAGCATCCCCAGTTCGACATCGCCAGACGCAAAGCACGCGACTTGGAAAATGAACGGTACCGTGCGAATTACGACGCGAAACGCTGCCGAATCGAATGCCTGATCAATGCGTCATGGAGATCAATGCCGATCTGGATTGCGATTTCGATGGTCACTCCGTGCGGATTTACAGCAACGGAGACGGAAAGGTAGTGTGCAGGGTGCCAAATGCGAAAGCTCTGTTCGGGGTGCAGCGCGTCTTGCGCGGTAGAGTCTCGTTTCGTTCACTAGGACGGAGTTTCTCGTCCATTGACCAGACACTGGAAGTGCACGTTGCGGGTAACACGATTGCTCGTTTCGGCCACGATGTGGATGGACGTCTTCTAAGACTTTTCGGATACGGGGCGAGTGAACTCAGATTTGGTCGAATTGCATTCTTGGCGCTGAGACGGTCGACGTGATCCTACTTCGACTCGTGCAACGCCTCGGCGTCACGCTTGATTCCGTTGACCATTGTCGGAAATACGAAGAAGTGAAGTGGCAGTACAGCATACCAATATGCTAAGCCAAGTAACCCTTTCGGACGGAACCGGGCGGTTTGGGTCACCCGCGTGGTGTCCTCCGTTATCGGCTCGACACGAAATTCCAATTCAGCGACTCCGGGCAACTTCATTTCTGCGTGCAATCGTAACCATCGGCCGGTCGTGTAACCGTTGACACGCCAAAAGTCGACCGCCTCACCGTAACTCAGATACTCTGGATGACGGCGACCACGGCGAAGTCCGGGACCACCAATTGCTTTGTCCATGAGTCCGCGCAGCCACCAAAGCCAGTCCGCGCCCCAATAACCATACCGCCCACCAATTCGACTCAGGGCAGTAAACGTCTCGCTAGCTGCAGCGTCAATCATCCTGGAACGCGTATCTTCAAAAACTTTTCCGCCTGACCACTCGGGATCGCCGGGCATTTCACCTGCGGTTGACCACCTGGTTTGAATATCACCCTCTCTTAGCTTTCCTAGAGCCGCATCTAGCGAGTTCTGGACATCGAAAAGCGGTCCAGGCATGAGTTTTTCAGCATCGTCGTTGCGACAAACTGTTCGGTTTCGCAAACCTTCCGCCAACGGTCGAGCAATTCTTGCGTTGACCGGAGTGACTAACGAAATCCACGCGGAACTGAGTTTCGGTGTAAGAACGGGGACTGGCAAAATGATTCGCCGAGGAAGACCGAGCGCTTTAGCCATCATTTGCATCAGCTCTTGATAGGTAAAGACATCTTGTCCCCCAATGTCGATAACGCGTCCTGCGCTCTCTGGGACGTCCAAACACTGAACCAAGTATCGCAGCACATCTCGAATGGCGATCGGTTGTGTCTCAGTTTTCACCCATCGCGGCGTAACCATGATCGGCAGTCGCTCCACGAGATAGCGCAGAATCTCGAACGATGCTGATCCCGAGCCGATGATCATCGCAGCGCGAAAGACGGTCGTTTCGCACCGGCTGGTCTGCAGAATCTCGGCAACTTCGCGACGGCTGTGTAAGTGCGGGCTGAGGTCGGGTCCGAGTTCACCCAGTCCGCCCAAATAGATGAGCCGTTGGCAGCTGGACCGATCCAGTCCGGCCACGAAATTGCTCGCCAACTCGCGGTCACGTTTCGCGTAGTCTTCACCAGCGCTGATCATCGCATGGACAAGATAGTAGGCTGCATCGACGCCGACTGCCGCGGCTGCAATCGTTTCGACGTCATCCAAGTCACCCTCAATGACTTCCAGACGCTCGTCGTCGCACCACGGGAAGGCACGCAGCTTTTTGGGACTGCGCACCAGGCAACGTACGGTAAGTCCCTTTCCGAGCAATTTCGGGACTAAACGTCCACCGACATACCCCGTTGCCCCACACACGAGAACATGGTTGTTTTTTTTAGGATGCAAGATTTGCTCCAATGCAGAATTCTGTTCGATGCATTGTTGTCAGTTGACAAGATACAGCCCGCCGACCGGAGTTCACGCTGATCGTAAGTCGAATACGAGCTTCGATGAACCACGTAGCTGGTCGACTCATCCGCGTAGTGGCATCGCGAGAGTTTTTTTTCACGAATCGTGAGAGATGCTTGGCACCGTGCCGCACGGCTTTGATGTGTTTCAGCGGGAAGTAAGACAGCCAGGCAGTAGATCCCCCGTCTCTGCTCGCGCTCAAGGCCGACTTCACGTCCGAAATCCAGGCATGCAGAGTCAAACACATATTTCTGGATGCCGAGTTTCGAGAGATACACCGAGAGTTGTCGCGAAGAGCGTTGCTTCTGCTGCACTTTATTGTTCTTCGATCTGATGCTGCCACGCCAATTGGTTCAAAGTGCCTTACGGGCTGCCGTGGCATTTCCCACAGGACGCGTCCGTCTACTGAGTTAGGCGACGCTGAGACTTAAGACACTACCAATAGAAGTGTGATGCTGTCGGCGTTGTGCCGCTTTTGTTGCACATTCGCGATAGCCTTTGCTTGCATGCACCGATGGCGTGAAACATCTACCACGTTACGTTTCTATTGCTGAGCCGGATTCTGGCGTGCTATAGGAGATCGAAAACCTTTACCGCCAAAAAATCGTGCCCGTCGCGGTGCGCGATTCTGCAGTACTCTTTCACATTAAAGGTTCACCATGACTATGCAAGGGTCGGTTAGCAACAGTCGTAGCGACACTCGTCAGAATGGAGAAGTCTGTCGTCCGGTGACAACCGTGGTGGAAAAAAAGAAGGCACATCATCGGCTCGCCCGCGTGGGGCAGATAATCGCCATGGTTTCTCTCGTTACGACCGCATTGTTGGGTTGCACGCCGACCTCCACACCGGACTCAACTGATTTTGGCCGATTCGAAGGTGAGGTTGTGGCGGTTTGGTCGGCGGATGGTCGCGACATGATATTGCGCGAACCCTTTACGTACATCGACAGCCATGCCCGGGTGTGGACCGCGCCAGCTGGAGCAACAGTCAATGGTGCTTCGATCCCGTCCGCTTTTTGGTCATTCATCGGTGGGCCATTCGAAGGTCGCTATCGCAACGCGTCGGTGATTCACGATGTCGGTTGCGAACTGATGACGAACTCCTGGCAGGACGTTCATCAAATGTTCTATGAGGCCTGTCGATGTGGTGGGGTCGATGAAACCGAAGCCAAGATGCTTTACTACGCTGTCTATCACTTCGGGCCACGCTGGGAGCCGATTTCCGACGGTGCGGGAAATGCTCAGGTGGTCCGGCTTGATCCCGTGCCGCCAACGCCCGACGAGCTTAACGAACTGGAAACATTCGTCGTCCAGGAGAATCCGACTGCCGAAACGATTCGCAATCACGATCGACGCAGTTTGCACTCACATGCGGGCAGGTATTTCCACGGCTCGGCGCGAAGCCAGCCGAGCGATTTTGCTAGCCGATGGCAGAGCCAGGAAGCCAGCGAGCGACGAGGCCGCCGATCCGGGCCGCGTGAGTTGACGCCCGAAAGTGAAGAACAGATCATCGGCATTGTCCAAAGTCACATCGTTTCACAAACCGGCCAAGAGCGACCGGCCGCCTACTCTGTGACGCCGCAGCGTGGCGGCTATCGCGTAGACGTACAATTCGTTCATGAGAACGCCGACGGCCAAGCAGCCGCCGACCCTGGAGGGAGGAGCGTCGCGTTTGTATCGGGTCGCGGCCAACTGATCGAATTCGTCAGCCGGTAGTGGCTTTCTCAATACACGGTTCGCGTTCGGTTCGCGTTCGGCTCGCCAAATCGAGAGTCTGCGCGAATACTGTTTGTCCCGGCGTACTCTTTTCCATCTGTGGACGTAGCCCTACCGGGCGACTCGCAGGTGATCGACTCGGTTGGCCATTCTCTGGCGGTCCGTTCTTACAGTCTCTGGCATTGTCGTTGCAACTGGCAACGTCGGCGGATGTCGTCAGACTGGCAGTCCCGAGCGCATTGGATCGTGACGTATTTGTTCACGTGTCAAACGCAACCAACCGCCAAGGTCGATCCTCGCTGAGTGTTTCCCCGACGACAGCTATCTGGGCGAATAGAACGGCCAGTGTTGAATTGTGTTTCGATAGGGGCCTCGTCAATGGGATGGCCCAAATGGGTGACTCATCGAAAGTTTCGATGACTTATGCTACACAAGTAATTGCCTCTTCATCCCTAGGTCTACAGTGTTGCGTGTTATGTCCAGTAAAGTCGCCGTAGCAGATACCGACAAGTTTATGCGGCAGTTCAAACTCCTGATTGGCGGGGTTGTGGCGCTCTTCGTCGTGCCCCTGATCATCTATGCGATCTACATGGAGCAACGACTTGGCGCGTTTGAGGACACTCTGCGTCACAGGGGACCTCAGACGCTGCAGGTGGACGAGATCACTCGCGGTGACCTATTTCACCTGGCGGCAAATCCCGTTGAGGGACAAGTCGTTTACGTTCCCGCCTATTCGCATATCTACCACGGCGACGGCGATCCGTACCTTTTGACCATCACACTGAGCGTCCGCAACACGAGTATGGACGACGAGATCGTTGTGAAATCAGTTCGGTACTTCGACACGAATGGAAAGGAAGTGAAATCCTATCTCGAAAAACCGGTCCGCCTACCTGCGCTCGGAACGACTGAGGTGCTCGTCGAGCGAGACGACGCATCCGGCGGCAGCGGGGCGAATTTTCTCGTCCAATGGTACGCCAACAACCCAGTGACGGAGCCGATCATCGAAGCGGTCATGATCGATACGAACTCCCAGCAAGGAATCTCTTTTGCTCGACGCGGTTCGGTGATCAGCGAAGTGGTTTCTCGCTCGCAAGATACTGAGTCGGGCCAATAACTCCCGCCGTGCAGAAAATCGTCACGACGCTCGCACCGTTTAGCAATGGACCGAAGATATCAAGCGATATCCGGTACCAAAAACCGCGCCGTTACTGTGGAAGTCAAGCTGCTCCCAAAGTTGGATCTCTATTGCATACTGGCAACAAAGCGATGGCTCGACCCAGACAGAACCGCCATCATTGGGAAGAATTCGTTTAGCACACGACGCCCATGCGATCGTCCCTCGAATCGCTCTTGTTGAACGTGCGACACCGCTGGCCGGCTAACCACGAAAGAGACGAAGCACACGAATAGTTTGCTCAGCCAAGAGCGGTTGATGAATGGTTGATCAATCAGATCGGAAACACCAAAGTCTACTACGGAAACGGATTCCAGTTTCTAGCGTGTCCAACGTGTTTTTCGTGGTCGATCCAGCCCCTATTCACCGTGGTAGCAGTGGTGCGTGCAAGCACAGCACCCTACGGCTTCATCCATCGCAAGAAGTCATGCTGCTGCGATGCATTCAAGCTGGTTTTGGATGGACGGCGTGATGCTTGAATCAGCCAAGCAGCCATCATTTCGGTCGCTCTGCTAGGCTGGTATTTGCCGTTTTGCGATCACCGGGCAGGGCGGGGAAGAACAACACAATGTCAAAGTGAGTGTAAACGTGACAATCTTTTTGATCTCCATCGTGGTTGTGCTCGCGGTGTCAGCGCTTTGTTCGGTCAGCGAGGCGGCGCTTTACGCTGTACGTCGACCGTATGTCCGGCAACTGGCCGAACAAGGCAGCCGGTCGGGGCAGTTGTTACTCGGCTTCAAAAACAACATGGAGCAGCCAATCTCTGCCATTCTGATCGTTAACACGGTCGCGAACACTGCGGGAGCCGCCGTCGCCGGAGCTCAAGCCCGCGTATTGTTTGGCGAAATTGCGCTGATTTGGTTTTCGTTGGCGTTTACACTCTGCGTGCTATTCTTCTCCGAAATCGCTCCCAAAGTCATTGGCGTTGTCTACAGCCGACCCGTCTCGCGAGCGATCGCCCTGCCTTGGGCAGCCGGAATCGCCATGCTGTTCCCGATCATTTGGTGTATCGAAAAACTGTCACGACTGATCAAGCCTGACCGTGTCTTTGCGGCGCCCGAAGAGGAAGTGCACCAGCTTGCCATCATCAGCGCCGAGGAAGGTAGCATCATGCCGTACGAGGCCGAGATGGTGCGCAACGTTTTACATCTGGACAAAGTCCTTACGCGCGAGATCATGACACCGCGACCGGTCGTCATGAAACTGCCCTCGGACATGACTTTGCGGGAGGTATCCGAGAAACACAAAGATTTTACGTACTCAAGAATTCCAGTTTACGATTGTGATGATCCGGAAACCTGGAAAGGCATCGTGCTGGCCCGCGATATCCTTTCTGGTTTAGCCAAGGATCAGTTCGATACCAAGCTGGAAGAAATCTGTTTACCGATCTACTTTGTCTCAGAGAAGACACCCGCGCATGTTGTGTTGAGGACTTTCTTGAAACGTCGCGTCCTACTGTTTGGTGTATCCGACGAATATGGAGACATTACTGGCGTTGTTACTTTGGAAGACGTGATGGAATCGGTTCTTGGCCAAGAGATTGTCGATGAAGTGGATTCCGCTGTTGATATGCAGGAAGTCGCTCAACTACGAAAACGTCGGCATTCCCGAGATCAGCCGAATGAATAAACGTTGTGCATCGTTGCCAGTGTTACGATCATTCATCACGGACTTCATTGGCACAGCCCACCACAATCGAGACGATCATCGAAACAATTGCGACAGGCGATTTCACTTTAAGCAACTTAACTTGCATCCATCCGGTCGGATGAACATCATTGAACGGTACGATCAAGCCACAGGGCGATTTCTTCTGGATCATCCATGATCTTGAATTGTTCGATATCGTCGTCGTCGATGCAGCCCTTTTCTTGCACCGTTTTTCGAAGCCAGTCGAGCAGTGGATTCCAAAAATCGCTTCCTGCCAGCACCACAGGAAACTTGGCCAGTTTCTTGGTCTGGATCAGCGTGAGTGACTCGAAGAACTCGTCGAATGTGCCGAAACCACCGGGGAAAATCACAAATCCGCGTGAGTACTTGGCGAACATCATTTTTCGAACAAAGAAATAGCGACAGGTATAGGACGCATCGCAGTAAGGATTCAGCGTCTGCTCATGTGGTAGTTCAATGTTAAGACCGATCGACGGGCTGCCGGCATCTCGTGCACCACGATTGGCCGCTTCCATGATTCCAGGTCCACCACCGGTGATAATCGCAAAGCCACGCTCGCCGAGCGATTGACATGTTTGGTGAGCGAATTGGTAAGAGGAATCGGACTCCTGCAATCTCGCACTTCCAAACACGGCGACCGATCGGTGCCGACCCTGCAGGGCACGCGTCATGACTTCGATACCTTGAATCAAGTCGCTTTGAATTCGTAGCACGCGCCAAGGGTCTTCGTGAAGAAAACTGACCGAGCGGCGGATCGAACTGTCTAGGAACTCGAGGTCGGGGTCCTCGGGACCGATCGGAAACAGCTCATTGACTTTTACCGGCTCGGCGGCCTCTGGGCCGGTAGCTTCGATCGCGAGATGCGAATCGCTGACAGGTAGTCGGGTGACTGCGACAGAGATCGGCTGGCCGGACTCGACAAGGCTCGTTCCCTCGTCGTCGAAGTCGTGTTCCGTGCCATATTCGGGAACAGAAACATCGAATCCGAATCTCGATTCGATGCTGTTCTGAAGAGCCAGCGATGCACTTTCTTCCCCGTGCGTCAAAAACACTTTCCGTGGTGGCTGCTCGAAATGGTTTAGCCATTGGAGCAATCCAGTGCGATCAGCATGCCCCGACAGACCGAAAACTTGTTCGATTCTCGCGCTAACGTCGTACTCGCGCCCGTGGATGCGTACCGTTTTGTCACCTGAGATCAATCGACGTCCCAGGGTGCCTTCGGCCTGAAAGCCGACAAATAGGATGGTTGATTCGGGTCGGCGAATATTGCTCCTGAGGTGATGTTTGATTCGTCCGGCATTACACATTCCAGCGGGAGCCATGATGATACAGGGGCCTTTGACATGGTTGATCGACTTCGATTCGTCAACGGTTCGCGTGAGTCTTAGGCCAGGAAAGTGCAGTGGCGGTTGATCACCCTCGATCGCTCGACGCGTTTCGTCGTCCAGCCAACTCGTGAACCGTCGAAAGATGTTGGTGACGTCATAGGCCATTGGACTATCAAGGAAGACAGAAACCTCAGGAATGCGATTCTTGTGGACCAAGCGGCTGACGAAGTACATCATTTCTTGGGCACGTTCAACGGCGAAAACCGGAATGACCAGATTGCCGCCACGTTTGAACGTTTCGTTGGCAATCGTCTCCAGTTGCTCTTCGACGCAGCCATGATCTTCGTGATCGCGATCTCCGTAGGTTGATTCCATCACCACGTAGTCCGCCCGACGAAAATAGGTCGGATCGTGAATCAGCGGCTTGTCGTGTTGTCCCAGATCTCCCGAAAAGATGATCGTTCTCTGGCGTCCTGATTCTTGAACCAAGATTTCCAGGCAGGCAGAGCCGAGGATATGACCTGCATCGTGCCATGTAACGGTGATCCCAGGAACAATCTCCGTCGCTACGTGGTAGTCGACTCCGCGAAAAAACTGGATCGCTTTTTCAACATCCTTGTCGTTGTAAAGTGGTACGACCTCGTGGGGTCCGGTTCGTCCTTCCTTACGGTGACGTCGCCGCTTGTATTTGGCGTCCTCGGCTTGAATCTTGGCCGAGTCTTTCAGCATCACATCAGCCAATGCCACGGTCGGCCGAGTTGCGAAAATTCTTCCGCGAAAACCGTCGGCGACGAACTTCGGTATCAACCCGATGTGGTCGATATGGGCATGAGTCACGACCAATGCGTCGATGTTTCCGGCCGCGACGGGACAAGAATCCCAGTTCCGCGACACGTAATCACGTTCCTGCACCAAGCCACAGTCAATCATGACTCGCTTGCCGCCTGCCTCCAGGCAATAGCGTGAACCAGTGACATTGCGGTTGGCCCCGAGAAAGGTGATTTTCAATTGCATTTCCCTGCGTTGACGGATGTGTTGTTCTGTTCCATGTGCCAATCAGCCGAGTCGCGTGCGTGCCAGGCCACTGCGGTTGCGAGCGAAAACTAAATTAACGATCCAGAGCCTTGTTTGATTCCACAGAGTGGTTGTCGGCTAACTTCTCTGCACTGTGAAAATCCGTGGACACAATGCGCGCGATCCGTCGTGTCAACGTGTTGATTCGTTTAAAGTTCTCAAGAATATCTGTTTCAACTTTGAAGGCGGCTAGGCGGTTGGGTTCGTACGCTACCAAGCGTTTGGCCAAATGGGCGGTTGCTTTGTCGGCTAGCTCATTGACGCTGGTTTTGCTTTCAACTGCAGCGCGAGCCGCAATCTGATCGCTCGTACGTAACGCTTCAATTGACTGATCGAACGCCAAGCAAACTTCTTCGTGAACGGTGCGTAGCACATCAATCGTAGCGGGGCTGACCGTAACTCCGAGTCGCATTCGTTTGACCGCGTCGATCAGAACATTGTTTTCGATCACATCACCGACATTCTCCAAGTAGTTTGCGACCCCAATATACTGATGAAGCCGCGTCGACTGCGGCTCAATCAAATTCTGCTGTGACAGCTTTCCCAAGTAGGTGATGATCGTGCCGTGCAGCGTGTCGACGTCCTCGTCGGCCCGTCGAAGATTCGCGATGTCCCTTTGCGTTCCCGTTGTCGCTACACCGAGCGTCAGTTTCAACATCTGCTGATCCAACCCGGCGAGCCGGACCAACTCTCGACGCACCTGATCGAGCGCCAACGCGGGCTGTTCCAAGAACATTTCATCGAGGAACATTGGGCGGATGCCCTCGGGTTCCTCCTTTGCCGGGACGATCCGATCGACCAGTTTCGATAACGGTCCAGTGAACCAAATGAACAGCAGCGTATTGCCGACGTTAAATAGGGTGTGTGCGTTTGCGATTTGACGTGGTGTATCGGCGGCAAGCCGGGCAGAACCACCGAGGTACTCCGCGGTTGGAGAAATGTGACGCACGATCTGCGCGAACTGGGGAATAAAAAACATCCACAGCAATACGCCGCCGACGTTGAAGAAAACATGAATCCATGCTGCCTGAACGGCTTCGCGAGGTCGACCCAGCGATGCAATGATCGCGGTGATGCAGGTGCCGATGTTTGCTCCGAAGATCAGTCCGATTCCTGATTCGAGCGAGATCAACCCCTGACTCGCCAGTACGATAACAATTCCTGTCGTGGCGGATGAACTTTGGACAAGGGCGGTAAAGATGATTGCGATCACGATGCTCAGGAGGGGACTCTGCATGTTTTGCATCGCGTCGATGAACGGTGCCCATTGACGTAGCGGACCAGTCGCATTGCTCATCAGTTCCATGCCGAAAAAGATCAGCCCCAACCCCATCAGGACCATGCCCCACTGCTTCGTCCGTTCGGACTTTGCCGCGACATCAACAAGAAAGCCGATTGCGATCATCAACAAGCCATACTTATAAATGTTGAAGGCAATGATCTGAGCGGTGATCGTCGTTCCGAGATTGGCACCAATGATGACGCCGATGGACTGGCTTAACGTCAGCAGTCCAGCCGAGATGAAACCGACCACAAGTACCGTTGTGACGGAGGACGATTGGATCACGGCCGTGATCACCGTGCCGGCAATTGCGGCGGTAAATCGGTTCGCCGTCATTTTTGCCAACAGGTTTTTCATACTGCTGCCGGCAACCGTCTTCAGGCTCTCGGTCATTTGCCGCATACCAAACAGGAACAACGCCAGCCCGCCACCTAGGCCCGTCACCAAAACGCCGACTTCGAGCGAAGAAGAATCCACCGTTGCGCTCCTTATTGCTCAGTAGCGGATGGTGTGTCGTTTGTCTCGTCACGATCTAGCCGAAACGGAACGGCGATGGAGCGAACGTGCAGATCACGCTGCGGAAACGCAATTTCGATGCCGGCAATACGCAACTCGCAGTGGAGCGTTTCGTCAATCGCATGTTTGGCCGGGAGAAGCTGATCCAGGTCGGGAAGGAAACATCGCAAGGTTAGACTCAACGTGCTATCACCAACGGCATCCATGACCACGCTCGGTTGCGGATCATCCAACACCGTCGGGTGCGCTTTCGCGATGCCAGGCACCACTTCGCGCGATTGTTTTCTATCCAATCCACAGACAACTATAAGACGGGTTTCGTCAAGACGGCTTTGAACGTCCATCGTACCATGTTCAACAATGGTTGGCTCGCTATTGAGCTTGGCCTGGGTTGCCGGTTCATTGAGGGTTCGCCGGTAGCTCTCCACGATCCGCCCACGCTGGGTATCATCGAACTCGGTCGCAAGTTCGATTGCGGCTAGCTTGGTGCGAATCTGCTCCCTGCTGATCTCCGCCGCCGGAAGTTCCGAGACGGTATCCTGCGCGGGAGCGAGAGGAATAACGGATAACAACACCAGGCAAGAAACGATCGCCGCGCGGGCTACGGGACATGATGGCATCGATCGCTACTCTTGGAGTCGGACAGTCAGGTGTGCTTGAAAAAAACGGATCGGACCTCGTTTGTTCCAGGCTAACAGGAGCATGGAAAAAGAGAACGTTGTCGATGGAAGATAGAGGCAAGTGCCATGCTGATACTGATGCATCACGCTCCATGTTTCAAGATTTCTGCGAGGCCGAAGGGCGTGTCGCGTCAAGCTGGGACATTAGCCGAAAACGTCGCGTTCAGCCCTCACTTTAAGGACCGTGCGATCCGTTGCATCTTCGACCGTGAATCGGTACCCCCCTTCGGATACGGATTCGCCTTGCTTGCCCAAATGATGGAGGCGAGCGACCACCATTCCACCGATCGTATGAAACTCGGTTGCAGGCAGGTCAAGGCCTAGGGCGTCGTTCACTTCATGAATAGGCAGCCGACCATCCATTAGATAGACACCGTCGGAAAGCTCTTCGCATTGACGATGCTGCCGCGGCAATGATTCCTCGAAATCATGGCCGCTATCAATTTCGCCAACAACTGCCTCGACCAAGTCTTCCATCGTAATCATACCGACAGTCGATCCGTATTCGTCGACGACGATTGCCATTTGATCATCACGATCTCGGAGGACCGGCAGAATTTCCTGAAGCGGATCGTGTGGCGAAACGTAGTGCGCCGGTTGAATGAGTTGAGATATCGGACGCTCGGCGACGGTTGGGTTCAGCAAGTCCCAAGTTGTCAACGTGATGATTCCGATCACGTTATTGGTGTCGCCTTCATACGCCGGCAGGCGGTTGAGTCCACGTCGGCGGACCAATCTGATTGCGTCTGCAGTTGTTTTCTCATTATCAATTGCCACCATCTCTGCGACCGGCACCATTACCTCGCCAACGGTCGTCTCAGGAAAGCGAATCGCTCGCTCGATGCGAAACCGGTCGAAGACGGTCGTGTCGGAAGCCCGTTCGGCCATTTCCATCACGCTACGCAATTGGTCGCGAGTGATGAACAGGTGATGCGATGTGGATCCGCCCCCAACCACCCAGGCTGCGGATCGAGCGACACTTGAAAACAAAGCAACCATCGGAGAAAACAGCCACGCAAACGCGCGAAGCGGAAAGACCGCAATTGGCGCAATGCGATCTGACTCTTGCTGATAAATACTCTTGGGAACGATCTCACCGAGAATCAGCAGCAGCGGCGTGAAAATCAGAAATGCGTAAAAGTCTCCCAGCTGATTACCGAAAAAATGGATCATCATCAGTGTGCCAAGTGTTGTCAGCACGACGGTCGCGATATTGGTTCCGATCAGTGTCGTCGTCAGCAACCGCTCGGGTCGTTTGAAAAGCTGGACGACTAAGCGAGCACCGCGGTTTCCCTGCTTGGCTCGATGCGACAGTTTGATCTTGTCGGCGTTGACCAAGGCGATCTCGGAACCCGAGAAGAAACCCTTTAGCAACAGCATGACAATCATGACTGGCACCATCCAAACCAAA
This sequence comes from Pirellulaceae bacterium, assembly GCA_013002105.1. The sequence continues at coordinate 19,397 of JABDKS010000890.1, forward strand.
TCGAGACTGTTCATGCTTGTGGCTCCGTTGTCTCTGTTGCGTCATTTTTGTCATCCTGGGCATCCAACGGCATTGCTCCCGCGTCCTCAGCAAAGCCTTGTCCGTCGTCGCCTCGCCGAACCCTGACTTGTGAGATTCGATGTGCGTCCATCGCCAACACCGTGATCGTGACACCATCGGTTGTCACGTGATCGCCGACGCAGGGAAGTCGATCGAGATGCCGAAATGCGACACCCGCAATGGTCGTCATCCGCGGGTCATGAACACTGAAACGTGTCACACGATTCATTTCCCCAAGCTTCGTGTCACCTGGCATTTCGAACGCATTGGGTCCAACTTGCTTGATACTGGTTTCAGCTTCTCCGCTATGAGTCAAGGAGCCGAAGATGAATCGCAAGACATCGTTGACGGTGATGAAACCGGCCACGCCGCCAAACTCGTTCAAGACTGCCGCCGCACGCGCGTCGTTTTTCACGAAAAAGTCGAACATCTCATCGACGGTCTTTGTCAACGGAACCACAATCGGTGATCGCAGTACCTCGCCCAGGTCAAGCGTCGAAAAGTCGGCGCCGTCGAGATGCAAGCCAACGACATCCTCTTCATGCAGGAATCCGATTAGGTTGTCGCGGTGCTGACGATAGACGGGAACGCGGGAATGTCGAATTCGACCAAACTGCGAAACCATTTCGACCGCTCCCAGTTCGATGTCCAGAAAGACAGTACTGCTGCGCGGCGTCATGACTTTTACGATCTCGGTCGCCCCAGCCGACAATAGATTGTTGATCAGCGTGCGAGCTGTCACATCCAGCTTTCCCGATTCGGCAACGTCCTCGATCACGCTACGGAATTCGTCGATTTGCAGGATATTTTCCGCAGCACGTTCGGGGCCCACAATCCATGTCGTGATCCGGTCCGAGATATTGCGGACGACCCAGCGCAACGGACCGATCAATCGAACCCAACGCCACAGAGGTCCAGCCACAACTCCCGCGCTGATCCTACGAGGGTTCGTGACGGCGATCGTTTTGGGTGTTACTTCCCCGACTAGCAACAGCAGTGGCAACATGACGATCACCGCAATCCATCCCGCTTTCGCTTCGCCGTACAGTGCAACAAGAATACCCGTCATGTTGGCGATGGCTGCGATGTTGACGAGTTCGTTGCCGCAAAGAATCGAAACGATCAGGCGACGCGGTTCGTCCAGCAGGGCTTGCAAAGTTTCCGCGTGGCGATGTCGAATTCGTCGAAGCTGTTGGAAGTCGACATGAGAGAGTGAAAACAAAGCCGTCTCCGAACCGGAGAAGAAGGCCGAACCGCACAACAAAACAAACTGAATCGCGTAGCGAACAAGCATATTGACTTCGAGGGCCTTCGACATGTCGAAGGCGAAGTAGTCAAGCAAGGGTTGCAGACCCCAGACAGCCATCAACATTGACATCGTTTCTCAAGTGCAGAAGACAAGTGCGCGCTCATACCTTTGTTTCGCACGTTAATAACTCCGAAACGGCGGACACTTTTCCCAATGCGATCAGCACATCGTCAGCGCGAATCATTGTCGAGCTGGCTGGTGGCAGTAGAATCTCACCGTCAGGCCGGCGAATTGCCACGATGATGACGCCTTGTTGGCGAAAGTCAGTTTCCGAAAGAGCACAATTGGCGCATGGAGACTCGGCATGGACGCGAATTTCTGCCAAATCCAATGTGGTTCCAGAGCCCGATACGAACTCGAAGAAATCCTCCACTTGCGGATTGATCAATAGCTGAGCCATTGTTGCGGCTCCCGTCGTGAATAGGCTGACGACCCGGTTCGCACCTGCCTTTTCCATCTTGTGCGCGCCGTTTTCGTCGGTCGCCCTAGCAATGATCTGCAGCTCGGGTGCGATCAGCCGAGCCGACAGCACGACATACAGGTTATCGGCATCGCTGTCCAAAACGACGGCCAAACCGCGAGCGCGTTCGATGCCTGCATCCATCAGCGTTTGATCAATGGTCGCGTCGTCGCGCACGCATGGCCATCCTTGTTGTTCGCATTCCGCAAGCGCACTTTCGTTGTGATCAACCACCACAAACGGAAGCTTCCGATCCGCAAGATGTCGACAAATCGTGCGGCCCATGCGACCAAAGCCACAAATGACGAAATGGTTCTTAACCGAATGAAGCGTCGAATTCATGCCACGTCTCCTCAACCAAGTTCTTAGTTCTGCCCGCACGAACATTTCGCCAAGCTGCACAACGGCAAAAAGGAACACACCAAGTCCACTCACCAAGTAGATCATCACAAAAATACGACCGCGATCTGACAGCGGCCGCACCTCGTCATACCCTACCGTGCTAAGCGTAATAACGGTCATGAACGCCGCGTCCAACAGCGACCAGCCTTCCACCAGCCAGAACCAACCAGTTCCAACAGCCGTCAAGAGCACCAGTACCGCGACGATCCAGATCAATCTACTCATACGCTACTCAACTTGGATCGATGAAGCATATCTTGCGCGTGATGATGCATTTGGTTTATCCACGTCGGTGCAGCGCGACAACTGAAATCACCGGTTTAATCGCCGACGGATGTTCTTTTTCGAGGTTGCACAATAATCGCCTGCGATGTTCACACCTCGGCCGCCGCTCGATGATACCGAGAAATCCAAACGCTACAGGGGGCATAACGCAGGACATACTTGGTGGTGCTCCCCAAAAACAGTTCGTCAAGTTGGCTATGGCCCGTGTCGCCGAGAATGATCAGTTCACTTTTGTTCTGCTCGGCAAAACTGGTAATCGTGTCCCCCACATGCGACCCTTGGATCACCCGAACCTGTGTGTTTGGAATCCTGGCCGAGAGCTGTTTTGAGACCTTTTCACCCTTGGCACGCAGACTCTTGAGGGCTTTGGCATCGTTTGCGATCAAGCCAGCATTCAATCCGTCGCCCATCAAATAGTCATTCGTTGGGGCAACCATCACGATGCTGACTTCTGAGCCTTCGGCCCATTTCACCGTCAGCAACTCGTGGACCGCTGCTTGGGAAGCCGCTGATCCATCGTATGCGACGATGATCTTCTTCGGAAAACCGGTGGTTGGAGCAACGTCGTTCTTAGGTCGAACGACCAGCACCGAGCATTTTGCGTTTGTCGCGACTGTATCGGAAACACTCCCCAGTAGCAGACGACTGAGCATCGAATGACCCATTGCCCCCATCACGATCAGATCGGCCACGTTTGACTTGGACACACTCAGTATCTCTTGCGCGGCATTTCCCGTTTTGTGCAATTTTGAAAGCTCGACGCTTTGGCTTGCGAAATAATCGTTCAATTCATCGTGAAGGTCCCTGACGAAGTTTCGTTGCTGACCCTCCCAGTCCGGGTTCTGAATGTTGCCGTGAACCGTCAACTCGGGGTTCATGGAAACGGTCAGCAGAACGAGATTCAGTTTTCCGTCAACCTTGAACTGGCGCAATAATCGTGCTGCTGCTTTGGCGCTGGAAGATCCGTCGGTTGCAAAAATGACCTTCATCAAGAATTCTTTCGATTGTTGCGCGGCGACGAATGAAGCGAGTATCAGAAAACAAGCATTTTCTATGCCAACGTGTCCCGCTCGAAAACACTTTGATAACGTCCGCATCTTGGAGGTCGCGGTTGAGATCGTCATCCCTACCACGCGACTGCGACGCCAGCCATCCTGAGCCGCCATGTGCCAAGCCACCAGTGATGCCGCCAAAACCACCGGCCCACCGACCATCCACGAATCGCGATGCGCCTCGGTCAGCAAAGCCCATCAATGAGCCATCACGATCAAAGTCACCATGAATCGCATCACAGCATCCTACGCGAACAAGTCGCCGAAGCCGTCTGACGCGGTGGGGAACTTTGGTTCTCGGTCGGTCGGGAACCAGGCAAGTGGAAAGCTCTTTTCCAGTGGCCAACAACGCGTGACAACCGAGGGTGACCCCGTACCCCATCACACGTGCCAGGCGACTTGACCGAAGACGATACAACCCGCGGCAGGCATGACGGACAACACCGACAGGAGCAAGTCGATTGACGCGAATGAATTGAATTGGCACGCGAAATGCATGTTTATAGATGCGTTCATGCCCACGTGTCTATTCGGTCGGTAACGAAACATTCTCCCGGACGGGCGACATCCGCTCAATGTCCGTTGCCGCCTGAATTTGCAACGGAAAATCTCGCACGACAACTAGAATGGAAGCGGGCGGTTGCCGCGCGACGCTGTACCGTGGACTCGATTTACACCTTGGATCCATCATGTCTCAAGACCGACTTTTCGCCATCACCATCCATCGCACACTCGTCGTTGCCGCGATCGGGATCGCAGTAATCGGGGTCGCAGTAATCGGGGTCGCCGATTCGGCACTGGCCCAAAACGAGATCCTTTCGGGCCAGCCCACGCCGCCACCGCCGACTGCCGCTGACACTTCGGCTGCTGCCGCGGCCAGCGATGCGATCGACCGCGACGCCACGAATGAACTTGGGTATCGCGAATTGCTCCAAGGGCCGGTGCACGAAGCATTTGCACCGCACACCGAAACCGGTGCCCAGGTCGATCCCCGCGTCTACGGCGAAAAACCGCCAGCGGATGTTCGCGAGCAACCGCCAGAAGATCGTCCCGAGGGCAATAATCTATTGTGGATCCCCGGCTATTGGTCTTGGATCGATGTAGGCGCGGAGGTAGGCGGGGATGGCGGCAACGGAAAGTATGTCTGGGTGAGCGGTGTCTACCGCAAAGTGCCACCAGGGCGAACGTGGGTGCCGGGTTATTGGAGCGCTGATGGCGCCGGCTATCGCTGGACAAGTGGCTATTGGTCCAGCACGCATGCAGGAGTTGACGACCAAGTCTATCTGCCTGCGCCGCCACAATCGATCGATAACGGACCGAGTGTTCCTCCGCCCAGTGATGATTATTTTTGGCTGCCCGGATCATGGCAGTACGGCGATGGTGTTTACCGATGGCGCAGTGGGTACTGGACCCGACACTACGAAGGCTGGGTCTGGCAACCGGCTTGCTATATCCCGACCCCGAGCGGTTACATCTATAACAGTGGGTACTGGGATGTGCTTCCACCCAATCGCGGATTGCTGTATTCGCCTGTCGAATTCTACCGTCCGGTGTACCTGAATCCACGCTTTGTCTATCGACCCCGCTACCCACTGGCTAATTCCGCTGCCTTCCTGCTGAATCTGTTTGTTCGTCGCGGACATCCCGGATTCTTCTACGGAAACTACTATGGACCATCCTACGCGGCGCTGGGTTACCAGCCGTGGTATGACCTGGGCTTTGGGCTCGGTGGGTTTGGATCGCGTTATTCATCGCCCTGGCTTACCTATTACGACTGGAATTACGGACGTCGTGGAATCGATTTCCGCAACAGCATGGGTCGCTATCAGAGTTTCTATGACAAGGCCGGCCGCGGAGGTCCCCATCCTGTGAAGTTCGATGCCGACATCGCCAAGCTTTCCGAACAACGAAATTCGGGGCGTGGATCGCGAGAGAAAGCGGTCGGGGGTTCGTTGGATGACGTCGTGCTGCGCGACTTTAATGGGCAATCGCCACCACGTGTCGACCGCCAACCCAATGCCAAGTTCTCGAAGCACAATGGCAATCTAAGCCCCGCGAAAACAAAAGGCAATTTCGACCCGCAGCGAGCATCGAATCGCAGTTTCGCAACTCCCAATCCCCAACAATCCAGTCCCCGCCAGCCGAGTTTCCGCCAACCGAGTTTCCAGCAATCAAGTCCCCAGCCATTGAATCCCAAGAAATCGAATGCTGGCGCGATGCTGGAGCATCAAGGCAAGAAATCGCAAGGATTTTCGAGTTCGCCGCAAACATTCGATCGCGGACGTCCCCAATCTTCGATCCAACGACCTCCTTCGATCCAACGCTCTCAGTCGCCGCGCGGCCCGGATTCGTTTGGCGGATCAAACAAAGGGAGCGGTAAGTCGTTCGGTGGTGGTAACAGCGGAAGAGGCGGGGGCGGGGGCGGTAAAGGCAAGAGCGGCAAAGGTGGCGGTAAGAAGTGAGCCGCCGGACCGCTGGAGAATTCGCATCATTCGGAGATGTGACATTTGAAACTGTAGGGTTTGATCGCCAGCACCGAGCAGTTGATGCGATCGAGAATGTTCTCTGACGTGTTGCCCATCAGCAGACCTGCCAAGCCCGCTCGAGCCACCGTTCCCATCACCACCAAGTCGACGGCGTTGTCGCGGACGAAATCGGATACCACGTCGGCTGTCCTGCCCTTGACCACATGGACATTTTCAGCGGATTGGTCGCAGTCGTGCTGATCCAAGAATTTGTCGAGTAGTTTTTGTCGGTACTCCCGGTCTTCGCGTTCATACTCGGCGAGGGCCTTGGGTTGCAATCGCGCGCTAAGCAATGATTCATCGTCCATCTCCCAGGCGTGAAGAATCGAGAATTTGAAATCTTGGAAACTATAGTGGATGGAGTGTGCGAAAAATGGGATTGAAGTCTGTGCATTTACAACACGCAACTACAGCACGCAACGACTGTGCCAAGCGAGGCGTGCAGGATAGGTCGTGATCGACGAATCAGACTGCGTCTACCGACGCAGAGAGCGTCTGGCACAGAATATGCATCCGCCAGATCCCTACTGAGCAGCATTTCCCCAACCTCAAGAAAGACCGAACCATGACTCATGACGAATACCAGCCGGCGAAATTGGAATTCATCCTCATTCTAACGTTACCATTTGTTGCAGTATTGGTTGCGATCCTGTTTGGCATTTGGGCGTATAACTTTGATGTCAGCGGATTTTAATCGATCACTGTAGAGCTGCCGTTGTCTGATTGCTCACTGGTCGCTCCGTGTTGTGATCTGGCGTTTTCGTTCCGTCTGCTCCGATTCAGCTAGTACATCGATCGCTTCTTTGGCAGCGTCCGCGAATGGCAGGAGGATGAGGTTGCATCCTTTTTCCTTTAACTTGGCGGCGTCCCGATCGTTGTGTGCGGTTGCTGCGATCGAGCCGGCATATCCATAGCGTGAAAGCGCATGCAGTAGTGCCAGGTTGACCGAAAGCTGCGGCACCGAACTGACCACCCAACGCGTGTGGGAGAGCGGTAACGTTGAGGCAAACTCAGGATCTTCCGCGTCCCCATACACGACGGCATGATCCGACTGGCGCAGTCGATGCACCACGTCTGGATCGAAGTCCACGCCCAGCACACGGTGTCCTCGTTGGTTCAACTCTCGCGAAAGATGATTTCCGAATCGCCCCAAACCGAACACGATCGTGTCAAACCCTCGCGCCGGCTCCGTCGTGGTTTCCAATGCGACCTCACGGAATGGATTCTTTTTTTCGAACCGACCCAGGAACGGTGACAAAGAATCGTATAACCGTTGCGAGTAAAGGATCAGGTAGGTCGATAGTGTGATTGTGATCAAGCCGACCAGGGTGATCAGCGCCAATACTTCGCCCGTAATATGCCCTAGGCTTTTTCCCAAGGCACCAAGCATCAAGGAGAACTCGCTAATCTGCGCCACTGTCAATCCGGCCAAGAAACCGGTTCGTTTTCGATACCCCATCATTCCCATGATGACCATCACGATCAAAGGATTGCCGATCAGTACGAATAGCGACAGCGCCAGCGAGGGGATGAGTTGCGATTCGATCAGGCTGAGCTTGAGATGGGCTCCCAAATCGACAAAAAAGAACAGCAACAGAAAGTCGCGCATGCCGACCAGACGTGATCCGAGTGCTTCCCGGTGCGGCAACCCAGCCAGCGAAACGCCTGCCAAAAACGCACCCACTTCTTTGCTGAAACCGAGCCAGTCTCCGATCGCGGCCAAAGCGACTGCCCAGCCGATCGCCAGTGTGGTCAGTAATTCAGCCGAGCGAGCCGCATGACGAAACAACGTCGGTAAAACGTATCGCATCAGCAGACCGACGACGATCAACAGACCAATTCCCTTAACGACCACCAGGGCGATGCCCTGCATCCAATGGACGCCGGTACTCGCTCCAAATGCAGTCAACGCAATCATCACCAGCACGACCACCAAGTCCTGGACGATCAGAAAACCGACGGCGATACGGCCGTGCAACGAGTCGATTTCGCGTTTGTCAGACAAAAGTTTGACGATGATGATCGTGCTGGAGAAAGTCAGCGCGACGGCAACGTAGAGCGAGGCGATGTGCGAGAATCCCATCGCGATGCAAATCAGGTAGCCGATCACCGACGTGAACGTGACCTGCCCCAGACCGGTGGCCAAAGATACCGGCCCCATCGTGCGAATCACGTTCAAGTCGAGCTTCAAGCCGACAGTAAAAAGCAACAATGCGATACCGGTTTTGGCCAGCAGGTCGATTTCACTGCCAATAGAAACCCATTTCAGCCCCGCCGGCCCGACCAAGATTCCCACTGCAATGAAGGCCACGATCAGCGGTTGTTTGAGCAGGTGCGCAAACATGCCCAGGACCCCGGCGGCGGCCAGTAGCAGCGCAAACTCGTAGAAGACGTTACCGACTTCCAATACTTCACTCCGGTCGCTTGTGATGAGGGCTTAGTCGAACTTGACGGGCGACTGAAATGCGTCGGGCTTGACGGTCAGCACCGAGCAATCGACTTCGTCCAAGATTTTCTCGGCCGTGTTGCCAATGAAGAAGCCGGGAATGCCTGTCCGGCAAACGGTTCCCATCACCAGCAGATCGACTTTTTCTGATTTCGCCAGATCGGGGATCACGAACTCAGCAAGGCCCTTGACCATGTGGACTTTCGCAATGCCGTCGATGTGTTCCGCGATCAACGTGTTCAACAACTCGTGATGTTTACGCATCTCTTCCTGAAAGTAGCCTTGGATTTCCGGTTCCGTGAAACGACCTGGCCCGCGCAGCAACGATTCTCCGACCATTGTCCAAGCGTGTGCGACGTGCAGTTCCGCACTGTCCTGGTGTGCAAGCGACGCAGCGAGCTGCAGTATCAATGCGTTCAGAGCATTTCGAGAATCGTCAAACGGTTCGGGATCAACCGCAGCCATGATTCGCAAAAACCGTTTCCGCTTCGTCGGCTTCATCACCCACAAGGGGCAGGGGCATTTACGCATCAGATGCAGTGACGTGCTGCCGAAAAGACGTTCTTTCAATCCACCATGGCCCTCGGCAGTCATGATCATCAAGTCATGTTTTTCAACGATCACTTCGCGAATGATTTCTAAAAAGGGCGTTCCGATCACGACCTTGGTCGAGACGCGCACACCCTCCTTTTTTACGGGGGCGACGACGTCCTTGAGCTGAGACTGATATTCTTTGATCACCAGGTCTTGCAACTCAATAGCGGGGCTGCCAGCCGCGGTGATCAGGCTCGTGCCGGTCAACTCACGTTCAACGCGAATGAACTTTAACCTTGCATGATTATTTTGGGCCAGCGAAGTAGCGCGGTCGAGCGTCGCCTGGTCACAGGGGTAGACGAGTAAGATGTTTTTGAAACGCTTCATTGAATTGCTCGTTATTGTGACTTGGCTGACCCAGAATTCTCAAGTGAGCCGGCAATGCGTTTTCGCCGCACCCATTTCTCGAATCCAACGATCATATACGTCGCTATGCCGGTAAGCAGGATTCGCCACCATGCATCCCAGCCAATCGGCGCGCTATGAAAGATGCGGTTCATGATCGGCACGTACGTGAACGCGAGTTGTAGCACCACCATGGCGGCGACCCCGAGACCAATCCAGCGATTCGACAACAACCCGAGCTCGAACATCGATTTCGTGAGCGATCGGCAGTTGAACAGATAAAATAATTCGACCATCACGAAGACGTTTACGGCAACGGTGCGGGCAACGATTTCGCTGTAACCTTGTCCAATCGCCCACTCGAAAGCCCCAAAAGCACCTATCAGCATGACGACCGAGACGAGAACAATTCGGCCAATTAACTCAGTGGTCAGGATCGGTGCTCGCGGATCACGGGGCGGCCGAGTCATGATGTCGTCTTCCTTGGGCTCAAAGGCGAGCATCAAGCCCAACAAGACAGCGGTGGTCATGTTGATCCACAGAATCTGAACGGGCAGAATCGGCAACGCCACCCCAGCGAAGATTGCGGCCAGAATCACGAATCCCTCGCCCATGTTTGTCGGCAGGGTCCAAACGATGAACTTCGTCAGATTGTCGAACACGCCACGACCTTCTTCGACCGCTGCTTCAATCGTCGCGAAATTGTCGTCCGTCAGCACCATATCGGCTGCTTCCTTGGCGACTTCGGTGCCACCGATCCCCATCGCCACACCGATGTCGGCCTGTTTCAGTGCTGGTGCATCGTTGACGCCGTCACCGGTCATGGCCACGACGTGGCCGTGTGCCTGTAAGGCACGAACGAGCCGCAGTTTCAACTCCGGTGTCGCTCGTGCGAACACCGCGACTTGATCGGCAATCTCGATTAGTGCTTGATCGGTTGTTTCGGCAAGATCGCGAGCCGTCTTGACCTCCGGCGTCGATGAGGTGCCCGTGTGTGCAGTACCAGGGTCCATTCCATCAAGTCCGAGTTTTTGTGCAATCGCGTGGGCCGTCTTGGCATGATCGCCGGTGATCATTTTCACGCGGACGCCTGCGGTCTGGCAGGCTTTGATCGCGGCCACCGCTTCGGCGCGCGGGGGATCAATCATGCCCTGCAATCCGTAAAAGACCAGTTCGCCAATGTCCTCGTGCGTGATATCGCTGGTCGCCTGGGACACTACTTTACCGGCGAAGGCCAACACCCGCAGTCCTTCGGCCGCCATCGCTTCGACCTGACGATGAACCATGTCGATGTCGGTCGGACAGGTTTCTCCCGACACCGTCAACACAACAGGGCATTTTGAAAGGACCGTTTCAACCGCACCCTTCACATACAACTGCCGCCCTTGATCCGACACGCTATCGTGCAAAGTTGCCATGTACTGGTGCTGCGACTCGAACGGAATGGTGTCCAGGCGAGCCGATTCCTCGTCGACCTGCTTGCGATTGAAGCCTGCTTTGCCGGCGACGGTGATCAAGGCACCTTCGGTTGGATCGCCTTGCACTTGCCAGTTGGAATCCGCGTGCACCACCTGCGAATCGTTGCACATCAATCCCGCCAGTAGACAATGACGCGCCGCCGCATTGGCCAAGACTTGTTGAGGATTGTCGCCGGAGGATTGAATCTGCCCGCTCGGGTCGTAGCCGCTGCCGGAGGCTGTAAACACCTGTCCGTCCGCCCAGATCTCACGAACCGTCATCTGATTCACGGTCAGCGTGCCGGTTTTGTCCGAACAGATCACGGTGGTGCCACCAAGTGTTTCCACGGCGGGCAGTTTGCGAATGATCGCGCGGCGGCGGGCCATGCGGGCGACGCCAATTGCCAGCGTGATCGTCACTGCGGCTGGTAATCCTTCTGGTATCGCGCCCACCGCTAGGGCGACAGCAGCCATGAACATCTCGAATTTGGCTTGCCCACGATACACACCAACGGCAAACGTGACGGCCGCCAATAGCAAGATCACCACCAGCAGCACGCGACTAAATTTGGCGATCTTTCGCGTCAGCGGTGTTTCCAGTACATCGGCTAACGAGATCAGTTCGGAAATGCGGCCGACTTCGGTCTTCGCTCCGGTCGCGACCACGACACCGCGGCCCTGACCGTAAGTCACCAAGGTGGATGCATACGACATGTTGCGGCGTTCAGCCAAAGGCGTTTCCAATGCCAGTTCAATCGCCTTTTTTTCGACCGGCACTGACTCGCCCGTTAGGGCCGACTCGTCCACCTGCAGGTCTCGCGATCGCAATAGCCGCAGATCCGCGGGAACCTTGTCGCCGGACTGCAACAACACCAAGTCACCGGGCACCAATTCGGTCGACGCTACGTTCCGAGTTTCTCCAGCGCGAACCACTCGGGCTTCGGTCAGCGTTGTCTTGGCCAGGGCTTCCAATGCTTTGGCTGCTTTCGATTCCTGCAGATAGCCAATGACGGCATTGACCAGCACAACACCAAAGATCACGGACGCATCTACCCACTCATCCAAGAAAGCGGTGATCACCGCAGCCGTCATCAGGATGTACAGCAGCGGCTGATGAAACTGCAACAGGAAACGAGTCAGTGCACCATGACCACGGCGAAGTGGAATCGCATTGGGACCAAAGTGCTGTTGGCGTGCTTCGACCTCAAACCGATCCAGCCCCTTGTCCGAGTCGCTAGTCAGTAATCGGACCGCTTCATCGGCGGGGGTGTGATGCCACAATCGTTCAATCAGTGTTTCCATTGGTCCGCTTTCGAGTACCTGCGCCGCAATGCAGTCCCAGATCCAGTGTGCGACACAACACATGCGCCGAATCCGCACATGCGACCGTGCGGCAACTCACCAGCCGCGAGACGCCAGCAATTGGTAATTGAGTCTTCCAATGCGAGTCAGTTTTCCATCTGAATAGGGCAAACGAAGTCAGATGGTTTCAAGGCGAGTACCGAACAAGTGAGTTGATTGAGTATTTGCTCGGCTGTGTTGCCCATGACCATTCCGGAAACTCCGGAACGCCCGACCGTTCCCATAACAACCAAATCAACGTCTTGATGGTCAACAAAACTTGAAATTGCCGCAGCGGTGTTTCCTTTAATCAGGTGGACGTTTTTGTCGTTCAGGCCGCTTCCATGCTTCGCCAAGAATTTTTCCAACTGAGTTTCGACTTGATGTTGACTTGATTGAACCATCTCGGCGAAGGAGTCTGGATCCATACGATGTTTTAGCATCGGTTCATTCCAAACCGACCAAGCGTGAACGATCGAGTAGTATCCACCGTGGTAATGGCTAATGTTTCGCGATAACTCAAGCACTTTGTCGTTGGTCTCGACGTCGCGAGGGTCGTCTGTCGCCGTATCAACGCAGCCAAGGACGTGTTGGAACTGGACCCGCGACGGCGTGACCAGCCAAACAGCACAGGGGCACTTACGCATTAACCGCATACCGGTATTGCCAAAGAATCCCTAGCCTCCACTTTCCCTGCCCTTGTGAATCCGTAGTACCAAGTCGTGTTCACAACGCAGGACCTCGCGAATGATCTCCACCGAGGTTTTCCCCTGCAGCACTCTCGTTTCGACGTCGACCCCCTTTGCCCGGATTTTTGCTTCCATCGCATCGAGCTTCTCTTGTTTTTCTTGACCCATCAACTCACGCATGTGCTCGTGGTCTTTCAAGGTAAGCCTGACGGTCCAAGGAAAGTCTGGGACCACGTCCACAATCTTCAGTGACGCGCCATTGTGCATGGCGATCTCAACCGCTTCGTCAACGATTGGGTGCTCACCCCATCGAGTGTCGGTCGCGACGAGTATGTTTTTAAATCGTTTCATAGTGAATCGCTAAAAGTCATTCCCATTTGGCGGGTCACTTGCTCGGTCAATCATGGCAAGATTTCGACCGCTACCGGAAACTTTTTTTCCAGTTGTCGGCTGCGTCCGATGCACGAACAAAAGCTGTGTTTCGATGAACGCTGCCTCGATAGAATATCGGTCCTGCTTGAGCCAAAAAACAATGTTTCCATCTGGAAGCAAACGCCGCGCCAACGTGATCGAAAGTCGAGCGCTGACGGCCATGCAGCATGGTGTCACCAAAGACAGCGTGTCGTTGCTGATCGGATCGCGGCTCTTGAAATCTTGTGGGAGCAGATTCAGGGAGGGGATCGTCGCGAGAAGAGCGCTGGATTTGCGTCAATGAATCGCTGAATCCATTGCTGGACGATTGACGTTTCGCCTCGCTTCATAAACCGATACCCAATTGCTGAAACGATGAGTGCGCCGAAGGCGTTTACGGTCAGATCCCACATGGTGTCGGTCTTGCCCGAGGAATCGCCCAGCATCGGTTTCTGCATGTTCATGCCGAAAAATTGGTCCATCGCGAACTCGAACACCTCCCACAGTGAACCGATGGCAACGGCAAAACAGAAAGCAAAAAACGCTACGAAGCCGGGCCGCATGTCGAGGTCAATCCGGGGGTTTTTGTTCAGTACATAGACAAGCAAGACGCCAAAAACCCCCAGCAGCCCGCCCGAGGTCGTGTGTAGCATCAGGTCCCACCACCAAAACCGACCGTAGTAGTCACGCGATTCACCCAGGAAGAGAGCCGCGAAAATAAACGCGATGGTCAGTAACTCGAATTCAGGCGGTACTTGAATCTGGGCCCGCCGAGAAACAACCGACGGCAGCATCGTTAACATCAGAATGCCCGTGACGATGACGACATTTAACCAATGGCGTTCGTACACTTCCAATGCAAGCCCCGCCAGGATGAGTCCTTGCAGGATCATCGCTACCGAAAACTTGAAACGGCGCCGCTGAGAAGTGTCTGAATGGGGTTCCATGGATACCCATTTTACAGGCAACTACCTGGTCGCATGTCGGCTTGGAATTCGAGCAACGCACAGAATATCGACCAAGAAACAGACGGCTCCCTTGGTCGATGAAAAACTCCAAGCAGAGAGTCGTCACGAGAGGTATTGCTTTCGCTGTACAAGAGCCCGTGTCTGCGATCGTCATCGGCCGTCAGACGCGGGTTTTTCCTTGCTTTCTTGCCATTGGAAGTGCAGGCGTACACAAACGTCTCCGAGCTACATTTGAAGCGGGATCCGTTTCGATCTCAATATTGGTTGTGAAAACGTAGAAGTTTGACAAGAAACTTGCCGCAAGGACATTCGATTGTCCGCGCTGGTGACTGGGTCATTACGCAAATAACCGCGAGTCCAACTGTGAGAGTGATGCTTTGATCATGGATGTGGTCTTATCGTGGGTCACGGGCTGTCCTGGCCAACGAGGAATCTGCACTACAACGTACACATATCGACGTTGTCGAAGTTACGTCCGTAGAAGTTCATGTACTCGACTTTTCTTTCAATCGCTTCAACGATCGTATTCGAAAAATTGACCTTCTCGAACTGCTGCGCGCTGCCGAGCCCACCGGGGCTGAATACGTTAATCTCCATCAACTTGTCGCCGACAATGTCCAGGCCCACCAGGAACATTCCGTCCTGCACAAGTTTTGGTCGCACGATCTCCGCAATATGCAATTCCGTCGGACCAATTTCTGCGGCAGCTTTGCTGCCGCCTGCGTGGATGTTGCTGCGCATATCGTCGCCTTTTCTGACCCGGCGGAATGCAGCGTATTTTCCTTTCATCCGCAGTGGTCTGCCGTTCATCACAAACAACCGCGTGTCGCCTGCCTCGGCGGCCGGCAGATACTCCTGTGCAATCACAAAACCGTCTCGGCTGACTGCGTCAATCATCTGATTCAAGTTGGGGATGTCTTCCTTGCGGACCAGGAAGACGCTCGCGCCCCCGGAACCCTGAAGCGGTTTGATGACCATCGTTCCCTCTTCCCTTGCAAAGTGTTTGATTTCGTCGCGGTCGCGAGTGATCAAAGTTCTTGGACGAACCGCCTCTGGGAACAGTTGAAAGTACATCTTGCTGGACGCCGTCGCGAGTCTGTTTGGATCGCTTAACACGATCACGCCGTTTCGCATGGCAACGCGAGCGAATTCGGTTGCCGCCGTGCTGGCCCAAGGGCGTTTGAGGTAGTCGTCCGATGGAACGTTGCGCATGACCAGAGCGTCAAGATCGTCAACGGTAACACGCCGCTTGACGGCATTCTTGCCTTTTAAATCCGCCGTATAGCTGTCCGAACTGCTGTACTTTGACTTGGGAACCGATGTCGCCCGGGCGTGGATCCTATCGTCAGGATCGTAGGCCAAATCGCCTACGCCGATCGTCCACACTTCGTGGCCACGATTCACTGCCGCTTGGCCAAGACGGCTGGTCGTGAACTTGCCTTCTTCCGTCGCGACATCGTTGACAATAAATCCAATTTTCATATTCCGTTCCTTATCATCGGTTGCAAAGTCTCAATGTCCCCAAGTGAAAGCTTCGATGAGGTCAATCCATGGGCAGGCGACTGATTTGGATGCGTGCTGATCCCATCACGACAGCGGCGCGCCGGGTCTGACGTCCGAGACGCATGGATCGTGATTCTGACCAATCAACGCCACGTCTGCAATTGCAACGGCCAAAACACTCGCCGCACATTCGAGCCAAGCAAATCATGCGTTGAACATAGGGCGGACAAATCCACCAAGGGCCTCGGTTTTTGATTCACCGCCGGGCGACCGCACACAGCAGTCGCAGCAATCCGCGATAGCCATTTCGTATTCACGCAGTTCGCCAACATGCGCCGCTTTTGAACGGCATAACATGCAGTCGAGTCGGACAGAATAGCCGCCATCAGCGAATGACTCAGAGCGAACACAAGTCGACGTTGTCGAAGTTCCGCCCGTAAAATTTCATATAGTTCGCTTTACGCTCGAGTGCGTGAATGACGTACTTGTTGAAATTTATTTTGGTGAATTTTTGGGCGCTCCCAAGTCCACCTGGACTGAACACGTTGATCTCCATCAACTTGTTACCCACGATGTCCAAACCGACCAGAAACATGCCGTCCTGAACAAGTTTGGGTCTCACGATTTCCGCGATTTTGAGGTCCTTCTCGGTGACTTCGGCAGCAGCCAACTTTCCGCCGGCGTGGATATTGCTGCGCATGTCATCGCCGCTTCGTGTGCGACGGAAAGCGGCATACTTGCCTTTGACTTGCAATGGTCGTCCATTCATCACAAACAGTCGCATGTCACCTTCTTGCGCGGCTTCCAGATACTCCTGGCAGATGACGAATCCATCGCGGCTAACCGCGTCAATCATCTGATTGAGGTTTGGGATATCACTTTTTTCTACGAGGAACACACTGGCGCCGCCGGAACCCTGCATCGGTTTTAGCACGCATCGGCCTTCTTCCTTGGCAAACGCTTTGATCTCGTCACGGTCGCGCGTGATCAGAGTGCGCGGGCGGACTTCTTCGGGGAACAATTGGAAGTACATCTTGGTATTCGCCTTGGCCAGGCCATTGGGATCGTTGACCACAATCACGCCATGACGCATCGCAACGCGACCAAACTCCGCAGCAGTCGTTGCCGCCCAGGGTCGCTTGAGGTAATCGTCCGACGGAACGTTACGGAGCATCAACACATCGAGATCATCGACCGTGATGCGTTCCCTGACACCCTTGGCACCTTGAAGATCCTTGATGTAAGTCTCTTGAGAGCTGTACTTTTTGTCTTTGGGCACGGTCAGCGCGCGTGCACGAACAGACTCATCCGGGTCGTAGGCCACGTCGCCGACCCCAATCATAAAGGCTTCGTGGCCTTGCTTGTGCGCTTCGTGCGCAAGGCGCACGGTTGTAAATCCTTTTTCTTCTGTCATGACGTCGTTGACGATAAATCCGATCTTCATCTAACAAATCCCTTCTAAGTACAAGCGTTTTGGCTTGAATGGAAAATTGAATGCGAGCAAGCAGGGGTGCTTGTCGTAGGTCTCTATAGTGTGGCCAGATCCACGTTGGCGAAGTTGCGGCGGTAAAATTTCATGTAGTCGACTTTTCGTTCCAGCGCTTCGAGCACGGCATGCGTGAAGTTGACTTTCTCGAATTTCTGTGCGCTGCCGAATCCGCCAGGGCTGAACACGTTGATCTCCATCAGTTTATCGCCGACGATGTCCAGTCCGACCAGGAACATGCCGTCTTCGACTAATCGCGGCCGAACCATCTCGGCAAGCCGGAAGTCCATGTCGCTGAGTTCCGCCCGGCGGAGCTTTCCACCGGCGTGAATGTTGCTGCGGATGTCGTCGCCTGATCGGATTCGCCTGAACGCGGCATACTTGCCCCTGTGCCGCAGCGGAATGCCGTTCATCAAAAACAGACGCGTGTCGCCATCTGCGGCGGCAGGTAGATACTCTTGCGCCACGACGTATCCGTCCCGACTTACCGACTCGAAGATATCTGGCAGATTGTGCTCCTCGTTGGAACGGATGATGAACACGCCCGTTCCACCGGAGCCCTGTAACGGTTTGATGATGATCCTGCCCTCGTCATCGAGAAATTTTTCGATGCGGCTCAGGCTGCGAGTCACCAACGTGCGCGGCCGCACGCTTTCGGGAAACGTTTGCAGATACAATTTGTTCATCGCCTTGGCCAGGCCGTTGGGATCGTTCAACACAATCACGCCGTGGCGCATCGCCAATCGTCCGAAGTGGATACCCGCCGACTGCGCCCAGGCTTTTTGTGCCGACGGGTTGTTGCGCAACAGCAGCACATCGAGATCGTCAAGCGTGATCCACTGATTGATCGCTTTGTCGCTTTTGAAGACACTTAGAAATCGTTCGGAATTATAACGGCCCGGTGGGACTGTCCTGGCAAACGCGCCGATCGTATCGTCTGGGTTGTACGCCAAGTTGCCCGTGCTCATGATCGACACGTCATGGCCCATATTGATCGCATCTGCGGCCAGTCGATAGGTGGTCGCACCGGCTTCATTGCTGTCCATCACGTTGACGACGATTCCGAGTCTCATTTCTTGATTCCCTTCTTGGATCGACCTGAACTGACCAAGTCGACAACGGTGCTGTCGCTACCGCGCAATCGTTCGAGCCGACCAATGGCGGCTTCATCCTGCATATATCGCGGTACCATAGCGACTGGGTTGAGTACCTTGCGATACTGCAATTCCTTGATAATGGGGATGTGTTCGACAGCCATTTTTCCCACCAGCAGCGGTTTCAAGTCGCCACCTTTTTGCACGTAACCCAGAATCGCGCGAAGCCCGCGCAGGTAGACCGCGTCCTTGGTCAAACCGCCTCCGCGATAGACCCGCATCGTAATGTTGTACGCCGTACGTTGTGTGAATCCGTAATCGTCGTCTAGCGCGCGAAACGTCTCGATAAACGACGCACCATCGACCATGTGCCGCACTGCCACGACGCGAGCGGCCAGTTGCCGCATTCGACCGCTGCTGAGCCCGTCGACTAAATACTCTGACAGGACCGCGAGACCTTCCTGCAGTTCTTCGTAGCCTGCCAATCCTGAATAAAGTTGTTGGAATGGCTGTGTGCGACCGTTGTAGTACGTCAGCAAGTGGGTGCCCACTTCGTGCGCTAACAACGCTGCAACGCGTGACGGCGGCAGGCTCATCTCCGAATTAATCATTAGTTTGCCGCGAGAGACAATCAGTCCGCTGACATCGGGCGATACCAACGTTTTGGCTTTGAATCCTGAACATAGGTTTCGATAGTATTCAAAGTCGGCCTCGGCAAGTTTTGCAAAACGCTGCGCGCTGACATGGCGGCCTTTCTCTTTTTCACTTTTGCCCGACAACTGCTCTAGCAGCTCCTTCGCCAGTTTCAGCAGATCGTCCTTGACGCCGCCAAATAGTTGCAGGCTTTCATACAAGAAACGCGGCGTGTCGCGGTCCCGCAACATCGTCAGTTTTAACTCTAATTCTTCCTGTTTTTCTTGGAACAATCGCTGCAGAGCCGGATCTTCGACTCGCTCGATGGGAATCTTATAGAGGTCGCGTTTCAGCACGGTTGGGTCAACCGGCAAGGGACGATAATGAAACTCAGGAGCCTTCTCGAACTCCGCGCGCTGAAACTGTTTCCAGGCAGCATTCGAATTGACGGGCGTCAATTGCAGTAGGTAATCGAACTGATTGCTGACCGCGGCCAGTTGTCGATCGATCTCCCAAACGGCTTTGACCACCGCCTTGCGTCCCAAGGCATGAAAATGTGGTGGACGATGAGTCGTTCGCGACCGAGCAAATTCGTAGTACGTTTGTCGTAGCGCCAGGCTCAGCCCTTGCCTCAAGGACCGTGCCAACAAAGGAAACTCGGCGGTCGAGTTGGCCTCGCGAAATACCGGCGGTACGGCTACTCCGATGAACATGCAATTCAATTCGCGTGCCTCGGCATTGGTCAGCAGCGGCTTCATGTCCGGTGGGTGAGTTTTGCCGCCACGCGTCACTTCGACTTTGACACCGTGCTTGAGAACTTTAACTCGCTTGAGACGTTTTGCGAGCGCGTCGACCGACCGAGTCAGTTTTGTGGTCTCCGGCGCGTTAATGGTGAACGTCGGCAGAACAGAAGGGACGGCTGGATCGTTCGCCTTGCCGCCGTCGGGCGCCGACCAAATTTCGACGATCAAGAAAGCGCCGAACTCAGCCGACAGCGTTGACGCCACATTGCGTATCAGCTTTGCGATTTTGGAGCGATACTGCGGATTGCCCGGAGCGATTAAGTAAGACGCTTCGCCTTGCACAAGACGCTCTGTGCCAGCATCCACATCATCGGGCGGTTGACGGTAGACAGTCAAAAATGGCAATTGGCGATCAATGTGCAACCGCCCCTTTTCGGGCAGCGCTCGACGCACACGCTGATTCTTTGCCAGCCGCTGACACACTTCGTCAATCAGCGAGACCGAGATTTCCTGATTCGTTTCGCGCGTCGTCGTCCGCTTTTTCTTTCTCTTTGCAGTCATCGTGATCTTCGGGTGCATAACGCTTTGTGAAGCTGCCAAATTATCGGACTCGATGCGATGGGTAGCCTAATAGTGAAATTGTCTTGATTCGACCAATCGGCCGCATGTGCTCCTCAGTATCGCTCGCGATCAGATTCGGGATGATGCTTTGGCGTCGTCAGCAGTCGCACGGGCTATGCTCTCTTTAACGCATCTAGCACCGATGGTGCCGTAAACTTCAATGCGTCTCCAATTGCCTCCACCATCAGGTTATCTGGCTCGCCACTCCATTCGTCCATAAAGAACTTCTTGAACTCGATCGCGATCGCGATACCGTTGTCAGGAAATTCATCATGAATCCACCGTGGCCAGTTGCCGCCTCGGAATTTTACGTTTTCCCTTACGTCCAATTTACCGCCTGGGAAGTCAAACGAACGCAGCGTGTCAAGGAACGAGTCCACGACAGGAGCCCAGCGTTGACGGTCCATCGTGCCGGTGCCGATATTGACTTGTGGATTCGCCTCTGGGTCAGCGGTTGGACCATCGGGTCCCTCTCGACGATGGTTGTAGGTATGCAAGTCAAAAACGATGAAATGACCGTACTGTTCTGCGATCGCGGTAAACATCTCGTGCATCGATGCGTAAAAAGCATCGTATTGTTCCAATGAACGATTGAACATTTCGTTTGGCGGATCGTCCTTCCAGACGTTCAGCCCCCAAGCATCTTCCGGTTTACGGTAGACGGCCTTCTCGCGAGGACGGTTCAGGTCCACCTCGAAACGCGACCGTGTACCGACAACGCGGGTCGGCGCGACCTCGGCCCACTCTCCGGTGAATGGATCCTCCTCGCGCAGTTGTTCCAGATCGGTCAGGGCCAAATGCTTCGCCACGTCGTCGCGAACGTCGTGCCCATCATGTACCGCAGTTGCAATTAGCGGGCCGCTGCCAAGGTGCAAACGCCATATCTGATCCGTCATGATTGATCCTCGAGAACTCATTTTTGTGTAGAGTGTTCAAGCCGTAGCAACCACCGTACCGAAAGCATACCGGGGCTCGCAAACGGTGCGATAAACGCATTCACATACATGACTTACGTTTGGCAAGGTTGATTTTCCGAAGGTAGCAATTGAAAGGATTTGCCGATAGAATCGGGTGTTGGCACCCGCAACTTGGGTTCTCAATCGACTCGGTTTAAGGGTGAAGTCATTCTCGTACGAATCTTAATTGTCGTTGACGATCGTGAGTTGGAGCGACGATTTGATCGGATTTGCGAGCCACTTGAAACAGCAGTCGCTACTGCTCCGCACAACGGGTTGTTGTGGGATCGGGTGACCGCGTTCCCCACCGACTTGGTCGTGATCGGACGGTCGTCGCTTACGGATCCGATTGATGCGACGGTCGAGACGATTCGGGCGCTCCCGGATCGGCCCGAGGTAATCGTCGTCGGTGAGGACGAACAGGTAGGTGAGCGGGCGAGTTTGCTGATCGCAGGTTGCACGGCGGTATTGAACACGTCACTTGATGACGACACGCTGCGGAAGGCATTTGACGCTTTTGTGAGTCGCCAGCGCAAGTCGGGCATCGAACGGTTGCAACGCGAAATCGACGCGCCGCAGGCGCAACTGAGCGACTTTGATTCGGTGAGCACGACGATGCAATCGTTCCTGCGAATCGTGAAACGAGTTGTCCAGCCAGACAGTTCGCTGCTGATTCAGGGTGAGACCGGTGTCGGCAAGGAACGTTTGGCGCGGGCAATTCACGCGGCCAGTCCGAGGGCGGGCAGTCCGTTCATTCCGGTTATTTTGTCGGCCTTTCCCGAATCACTCGTGGAGGGAGAACTGTTTGGATATGTCGCGGGAGCGTTTACGGGCGCGGTCGGGACACGTCGAGGCTGCTTTGAACTTGCCCACGGCGGCACGATCTTCTTGGACGAAATTGGTGAACTGCCGCCGCACATTCAAGTCAAGCTTTTGCGTGTACTACAGGATCGTACGATCCAACGGCTCGGAAGTGAAGAATCGATTCGCGTCAATGTCCGCGTGATGGCGGCGACGAACCGCAACCTGTTGGACGAGGTCAAATCCGACCGGTTTCGTCAGGATCTGTACTATCGTCTCAGTGTCGTGACGCTCGAGATTCCTCCGCTGCGGCATCACAGCGAAGATATTTCGAAACTGGCAAACCGCTATCTAGACGAATTTCGTGTTCGGCTTAACAGTAAAGTGACCGCGTTTACTGAGGAGGCGATGCAAGCGATGGAGCGATATCCGTGGCCCGGCAACATCCGTGAAGTCATCAATGTTGTCGAACGTGCCGTCCTGTTGTGCGAAGGGGAAAAGATTACGGTTGACGACCTGCCGCGAACGATCGTTCCCGCGCCACGAAATTCAGGTAGCCTGGAATCGACTTCCTCGCTCGATGCGCTTTTTGAAGGAGATTGGCATTCGCGTCCGTGGAAAGACGTCCGCAATGCGATCATCAGTTCGTGCGAACAAGCGTACTTCGTCCGTCAACTTGGATTGACCAACGGCAACGTCGAAGAAACCGCTCGTCTGTCGAAAATCAATCCGCGGTCACTTTACGATCTGATGAAGCGGCACGGCATGAAAAAAGAGTCCTTCAGAAACGGCGGAAAGTAGGAACTTGGCACTGTTGTTGACTCATCATTGTTGCGTGCAGGCGAAACGGGATTGGGGAGGTGTAATCATCGCGAGTCAGATAATCGCTCTCAGCGCCACTTTTCGCTAGCCAATGGGCGGTAGCCCCGGTTGTCTTTGGAAGGAACCGCGGCTATCACCGTTCGCTTCTCGGGACAGGAAAACACAGCGTTCTGATTCCAAAGTGGCGGTGTCCCATCAAAAACATCCACGGACGCTATCGACGAATTGTCGTTGTCAAACAGGTTGTCGCTCGCTGCTGTGTGTCGGCTCCACTCGCTCCGCTCACGGGCAGAACGCCCCAGGCCGAGATTCATTTGATAGTGATCATTCGACCGTGATTCATATTGCGCGAAATATGCAAATGGCGGTGGCAAGAACTTGCGACGGGCGAGCACGAAGTGTTTTCGTTTTTGCTGCTGCTATGTTTATGTTATTGAGCAAACCACAAGTTACCGTGTCCTGGAATTGCGCATGGCATCCAACATGAATTTGGTCGCGGACAATGAAACGATTACGGCAGCCGTGATTGAGGATGTTTGCGCACGTCTACTGGCCAATAAACGGGTCCGTCAGCCCCTACCGGGTGGCGGCATGCTGGAAATGGACCGGATGTTACCGTTCCTCTGCATTTATCGCCGAGATCCCAATCGTCGCGACGAAGGGACAGCCCAGTTGGTCAGGTCGGAGGCATCTTTTCTCTCCGCACCCGGATCTTCCCCAGATCGAGGCGGGCTTCGGACGCTGGTCCGACGAATTGCCCAGACGGTCTCCGGTCAACTCGGCTCGTTTTTATTGTTGGAGGTTTGGTCGGGCGAAGATGAGCTGCACGTGGACGATACAACTGGCGAACGGCAGCTTCCCGAGCCATTGTTTCGCATCATGCCGCGGCGGCCCCATCGGCCAGCAGGAACGGTAGCGACTTTGGGTCATGCGTTGAAGCAGATTCGTGTTCATCGCAAGTCGGCGATCGTGGAAATCAATCGCGAAGCCAACAATCATCCCAATGGTATGAAACCGCTGATATCGGAGCGGGCCGAAATGAGCATTGGTTGCCATGTGCTGGGACTTGAGGTCCGACCGCTTTATCGGGATGCGGACTCGGGCGAGATTTATGATCGCGTCATGCGGTCCTACAATCGGCAGGTGTCTCACGCGATTAAGAAGACCTTCTTTGCCTTTGCCCAGGACCGCACCACGGTTCGACCCGAACACTATTTCTCATTTGGTTCCAGCAAGCTCTCCAGTCAGGTGCTGGCAGTTGACCGGCAGCTCTCCGATCTCAGTCACCAGTTCAAGTTTTTGCTGCTCGTCACTCCAATTAATGCTCAGCGTTCCTGGCTTGATTTTTCACAGGGCGGGTATCGCAAGTCTCCTGTTTTTCAGTATCGCCCGCTGGACGGGGACCCGATGTTATTGAAGCGGCGGGTCACCAAAGTGGCGACCGAAAAGGTCGAAGATCCGGCTTTGTCTCACATCTTTCGGCAAACCCAATACGAACTTGATCGGCAGATCAACATGCTGGCGGACATCGGCACGTCGCGGTTCTTACACGGCAGCCTGCAAGTCTATGGAAATGTTCAACCTCGTCTGCGAAATCTCGCGCTAAAGATTCTCCGGAAGTCCACCACTGAGAACCAAAAGGGCGATCAGGCTGAGATGCTCGGCTCGCGAGCATTCTTTCGGCTGGCTGAGAAGGAAGTCGACTTCTATCGCAAACAGTGTTCCGCATTCACGGCCAAGGTCACCATTCGTGATGACATCTATACCGGGCTGATGGTTACGGGTGGCGAGCTTTTGATTGGGCGCGAATCGCGGCTTTCCAAAGCTCGAGCCGAGGCGTTATTGCAACATGAGGTGGGGACACATTTGGTCACCTACTACAATGGTGCGGCGCAGCCCCTGCGATTGTTGCGCAGCGGGTTGGCTGACTACGACGCCTTGCAGGAAGGAATTGCAGTGTTGTCGGAGTACCTTGTCGGCGGCTTGAGTATGGGACGCTTGCGTACCTTGGCAGCCCGCGTCGTTGTCGCGGATGAAGTTGCCAGAGGTTCGTCGTTTTGTGATGTGTTCGAGCGGTTGGTTGATGAGATGCGTTTCGAGCCGCGGACCGCCTACACGATCGCACTTCGCGTCTTTCGCGGAGGCGGGCTGACCAAAGATGCACTGTACTTGCGCGGGTTGGTCGAGATACTCGAATACCTCGGCGCCGGGGGTGAAATCGAGCCTTTGCTGTTGGGCAAGTTTGCCGTCGAGCACGTCCCCATTGTCCGCGAGTTGACCTTGTGTGGTGTCCTGCGTAAACCACCTCTACGGCCAAGATATCTTGATTCGCCAGCAGCTTTGCAGCGGCTCAAGAAGATCGAACGCGGGACGACCGTGATCGACCTGATCGATCTGCAACGAGTCTAGATCCTATTGAGCCTAGATCCTAATGAGCGAAAGAATCGGCGACAGTGAAACCTACATAGCGTCGCGCCCTCCATTGCGTTGGTCACTGCCAACGCAAGTCGACCACGTGCGGTCCGACGGCTTCCTGGCACGGCTGCACGCCTGGCGAGGGCTTCTCATCGAGCGGTTCGAGGACGCAGCGAGCCTTGCGCCGGCGCCGCGCTTCGTCAACGCTATCCGGCAGACCCGAATACGGTTCGCCGGCCAACCGTAGCGGTTTGTGTCGCGACTTTGCCACGCTGTTTATGGAATCGTGCCGCCATCTGGGATTAGCGGCGCGGTTTGTCAGCGGCTATCGACATGAACCAAACTTGTCGCCCGAAAATGCAGCGACCCATGCCTGGTGCGAAGTTTATTTAACGGGTGCCGGATGGCGCGGTTTTG